>JACZXM010000008.1 GCA_022571615.1 Acidobacteriota bacterium
TCCGTAGCGAATCGCATGATATTGAAGGGATGGCGATGTACCTTTGGTGGCCTAGCCGGGACCGGGTTGGCAGATTTGAATCTTGGGCCGGCGCCCGCTGATTTCAGACCGCATAGCCTAGCAGGGATCGGCGTCCTGATCGGTCTCCGTATACTCCAGCCGGCGCAGCCGCGGGTAGACCATCTCTTTGGGGCGTTCAAGGTCCTCGTCCAGGAGCGGGGGACGGGCGTCGAGTCTCTTGCCTCACTGGCCCCGACCGAGACGCCGGGAGCGTGTTCGTCAAGGATCAAGTCGACCCCGACGTAGCCTCGCAAGCCCGGCACCAACCCAGCGGCGCGGACGGCCATCTCCTGTGCTTGTAGGGCAAGGGGGCTTTCAAAGGGCACCGAGCCGCCGAGGTAACGGAATCGGCCATCGTCGGAGAGGATTTGTCGGCAAACCGGAAGCGGCACGACGTGGTTTTCCCCGATCAGCACCGCGACGCTTGCCGGCTGACCCGGCACGTAGGTTTCGAGCAGCGCCCGCTCGCCGATTCCCTCCTGAAGGGCCTGTTCGAGGGTCCCCGGCGCGTCGGAGACGTGACGGATCAGGTACGTGCACTGCGAGCCCGCCCCGAACCGGGGTTTGAGCACCGCAGGGTAAGCGACGGCATCGAGAGGCAGGGTGCCTATGCCTGCTGCAAGAGTTTCCGCCGAAGGAAGCTTGAGTGGAACACCTGCGGCGACCGGGACGCCATGCTCGGCGAGCAGGCGAAGGTTAGCGTCAGTGGTGTTGCGAACGTGGTCGTGTACGGCCTGGCAGGCCGTGTGGGAGATAATCGTCGGTTGCCTGGAGGCGCGGATTGCCTCGGCCATGGTCTTCATGTTGGCGTGCGAAGTGTCCACCAGAATGCCGATCTCGTTCATGCGCTCGATCACCGCGTGCCCGAACTCGGTAAGTCCGTGCACGCCGCGTTCCCGACAGCCGGAGCCGACGTAGTTCTGGTAGTTGTAGGTGAGCTGCAGGTAGCGCAACCCCAGACGGCGAAACAGGTCGATCCGGTGGAGATCTTTCTGGATCGGGGTTGTGTTCTGGAGCATGTACAGCAGCGCCAGTTTCCCTTCCGACCGCGCGCGCTGGATGTCGGCCACCGAAGTTGCCTTGAGCAACAAGTCGGAGTGCGCGGCGATGTGCCGGTCGTACGCCGTCAGATCGTCGAGCGCGGCGTCGAGGGCGGCCTCGCCGAAGACCTTCGGGTCGGTGAGGGTGACGCAGACGGCGTTGGTGCCGCTCTCGAGCACCTGGCGTATCAGGTCCATGCTGTGGGTGAGGCGGATCTCCCCCATCGCGTCGAGAACCGGCGGTCCAGGCTCAGCGGAGCGGATTGGCGTCATCGACGACAAGGTCGAGCTCAGCGCTGAGCCGCTCACGGCTGCCATGAACTGGCGACGGTTCATGCCGGCCTCCTACTGCTGGGAGCCGCGGCGCGGTCGAGCCCGGTACCTCTCGTACAACCGCCGATGCTTGTTGTCGGTATCGACGAGACGCCCGTTGATGACCACCACCTCGATCTGGGTTTGGATCTCGAGCGGGTCCCCATCGGTGACGATGAGATTGGCGATCTTGCCTGCCTCGATCGTCCCCAGATCGTCGCCGACGCCGAGGATCTCGGCTGGATAGCGGGTGATGGCCTTGAGTGCCTCGTCGTGCGGAAGGCCGAAGGCAACAGCTTGTCCGGCCTCGTACGGCAAGGTGCGGGCCGAGGAGGCGTTGAAGGTGGAAATGGCGAAGGTCACGCCGGCCTCGTGCAGCCTAGCCGGTTGCGTGTACGCCGCATCATACGGGTCGTCTTCGCTTGTCGGCAGCGACTGAGTGGCGCCGAGGATGACGGGGACCTCGTTGTCGGCCAGGAAATCGGCCACCTTCCACGCTTCACGGGCGCCAGCAATGATCACCCGCACGTTGTTGCGCTTACCGAACTCCACTGCGTCCCGGATGCCGCGCTTGTCGTTGGCGTTCATCAGCAACGGAAGCTCGCCCCGCGTTACGCGGGCAAGAGCCTCCAGCTTGAGCTCGCGATGTGCGATCTGTCCCGCGGCCGCGGCCTGGTCGTAGCGCCGTGCGTCGGCCAGCAGCCGCTCCAGAGCGGCTACCTGTTCGTCGTACTGCTTCTTGGCTTCCTTGAAGGTGCGGTTGAAGGCGGTGCGGGTCGTGCGATTGAAGCCGCGCGTCTGCAGGCTTGGCCACTGCACCACCAGATAGATTCCAGGATCGATGACCATCTCCTCGATCGTCCATCCGTCGAGGTTGATGAGAGAACCCTGGCCGGCGAGCCCGCTGCCGGCAGGAGCCGCGACCGTGTGCGTGATCCCGTTGGCCCGGGTCACGGGGATGATCTCGCTGGCGGGGTGGACCGCGGTGGCCCCCTGCAGGTGTGGGTTGTTGTTGCCCAGCTCGCGGTAGTCGGAGGTCACGGCGACCTGGCCGATCTCGGTCAGACCGATTCGGCTCACGGCGTCGAACAGGCCCGGATAGAGGTGCTTGCCGGTGGCGTCGATCACCCGTGCGCCGTCCGGAACCGGTGTGTCGGGCCCCCCCACGGCCACGATATGGCCGTCGCGAATCACCACGACGCCATCGGCGATCTCTCCGGCACCGGCGAGCGTGTGGATCTGGCCTCCGTGGATCACGAGCACATCCTGCTGGGCACCGGCAGCTGAGCTCACGAGCGCCAGGGTCACGGTCGACAGGAGCAGTGTCCTGAGCTTCATCGGCTTGTCTCCTGTGCCTGGGACCGGTCGGTCGGGCGACGACGGTCTCGGTCGCGCCCCTTGGGTGCCTTCGCTTGGTGCTCGATCAACTTTTGCTTCTCCTCGGCGAGCTCCCGGCGCATCCGCGCATCGTGGGTGCGGTCGAAGTACACCTGGCCATCGACCAGCGTCATCTCGACCACCCCGTACACGCTCAACGGGTGACCCCTGTAAAGAACCAGATCTGCGTCCTTTCCCACCTCGATCGAGCCCACCCGGTCGTCAATACCGAGCTGGATCGCCGGGTTGAGCGTGACCATCCGCAGCGCGGCGTTGGCGTCGGTGCCGCCCCACTTCATGGTCTTGGCGGCCTCTTGGTTCAGATGTCGCATTTCCTCGCCCGAATCCGAGTTGATCGACACCAAGACGCCACGTTCGGTCATCAACGCGGCGTTGTAAGGAATCGCCTCGTAGGCCTCGATCTTGTAGGCCCACCAGTCCGAGAAGGTCGAAGCGCCCGCCCCGTGCTCGGCGATCTCGTCGGCGATCCGATAGCCCTCGAGCACATGTTGCAGCGTGCGGATCCGGAAGCCGAACTCCTCGGCCAGCCGCAATAGCTGCAGGATCTCGTCGGCACGGTAGGAGTGAGCATGGACATAGCGGCGACCCTCGAGGATCTCCACCAGCGGATCCAGCTTCAGGTTGCGTCGCGGCGGGATGACGCCCTGCCGACCGTCGGCCAACGCCTGCTCGTAGCGGCGTCCATCATCACGATATTCGCGAGCCTCCAGGAACGCCGTGCGGATGACATCCATCACTCCCATGCGCGAGGCGGGATAGCGGTCGGGGTCGCGATCGCGCTTGGTGTTCTCTCCGAGCGCGAACTTGATTCCCGGCATGGCCCCTTGCATCAGCAGGCGGGAGGCATTGCCGCCCCAGCGCAGCTTGATCACCGCATTTTGGCCACCGATCGGGTTGGCCGATCCGTGCAGAATGTTGGCCACCGTCACGCCACCGGCGAGCGCCCGGTAGATGGCAACTTGATCCGGATTGAGCACGTCTCGAATCGACACCATGGCCGAGACCGAGACCGAGCCCTCGTTGATCGCCTCCGCCGCGATATGCGAATGCGCATCGATAATGCCGGGGATCACGTAGCGTTCAGAGGCATCGATCACGTACGCATCGGAGGGAGCTTCGATACCTCGCCCGACCTGCGCTATCTTGCCGTTGCGGATCAGGATGTCTCCACCCTCGATCCTCTCACCGCTGACCGTCAGGATCGTGCCGTTACGGATGAGAGTGACGTCCGCCGTGCGCACCGGTCCGCGATCGCGCACCATCGGTATAGGCTCGTAAGGGCCTGCGTCCTGGTCCGATTCAGCGTTCTCCTGCTCGGTGTCAGGATCGGACTGTCCGCCGTTCTGCTCGGCGTCGGCGTCGGGCCCATCAGCCTGCGTAACGGCGCCGTCGACCGAGGCGCCGTCGAATCGGTGGCCATCGACAATCACGGTGTGGATGGTGGTGCCGGGTGCGAACAGATCACCGTCTGCGAGCACGATGTTGGCGATCTTGCCGCTCTCGAGGCTGCCGGTGCGGTCCGCGACGCCGAAGATCTCCGCCGCGCCAAGCGTGAAGGCTCGCAGCGCCGCCTCGGCCGGGAGTCCGGCGCGCACCGCAAGGCGCGCGTTGGTGAGGATCTGGCTCGGGTCCGAGATCGCGCCCGAGGTGAAGGCGAACCGCGCCCCAGCAGCGTGCAGGGCCGCGGGTGTGGTGGGAGCACGATCTCGATAGCGCAGCACCCGCAGCGGCTCGTCGGCGTCGGGATCGGCGTCCCGATCGCGCTTCGGCCAATCGAGATTCACCAGCACCGGGATGTCCGCTGCGGCCAGCAACTCGGCGACCGCGTAACCTTGCCGGCCTCCATAGATGATGGGTGTGACGCCGAGCTCGCGTGCGATGGCGATCACCCGCTCGATCTCGCGTCCCCAGTCCGCCGGAAACAGCACCGGCTGGCGGGTGGCGAGCGCACCCCGCAGCGCCTCCAGAGCGCGGTCGTACTGCGGGCGGGTCGTACCCGCCGGCGAAGCATCGTAGATCGACCAGGCCTTGTCGTAGTGTCGAGCGTCGAAGAAGACCTGTTTGACGTAGGCGATCGCGCCCATCAACGAGTTGGGGTAGCCGCGGAAGCTGCGGCTCTTGGTGAACTTCACCCGCACCGCGACCGGGGTGCGTACGACCATGTCGTTAGGCCGCTCACCGGCCAGGTCGATGACTGCCGCTTGGCCCGGCAGCAAGCCACGGTCGGGGGACGAGACGACGGTCGTGAACCCGGCCTTGCGCCATGCCTCGATACGCGAATCATCGCTCTCGAGGTGGTCGGCCGCGGTAACCCAGGTGAAGGTCGCCGGTCGATCCTCCGGGCCACGGGAGGTTCCCTCTTGGGATGCGCCTGATCCCGACGTTCCACGGCCGCCACCACCTCCGGGGGCGCGGGCTGGCGCTCGCAGCTCCGACGGCAAGGCGATGTTGGTGAGCGCATCGATCAGCCCCGGGTAAGCGGTCAGGCCATCGGCCTCCAGCGTCCAGGCGCCGGCCGGTGGCGTGACATCCGCGCCGATCGACTCGATCAGACCGTCGCGGACCACGATCGTCCCCCGGGGGATAATCTCGCCGGTGCCGGTTACGATGCGAACATCGCTGATAGCGAACCAGGGGGGCGGTGCCTGGGCGAGCGCCGATGGCGCGGCCGGCGACAGGATCGAGACAACGAGAACGAGCGCGGCGAATGGGCCGCGCAGACGCCTTCTCCACATGGGCTGCTCCTGCGTGAGAGGGGCTGAGGATCTTCGGCGCGGGGATGTTGCGGGTGAGGCGAGCCCCGAGGAGCTCCCCATCACAGATTGGAGCACTTAGCTTATCGGTCCGCGCGGGAGACTCCAAGAATCGCGGCGCGGGGGTAGTTGACTTGTGGACCGCGGCGGACAGAATGGCGCCGAACCCGTTTTCACGAACCAGAAGGAGAGTTCCAATGTGGCGGACCCGATACAACACCCTTGCCGGTAGCAGCCGCTGGCAGAAGTGGCGCGGATCACGCCGCCGGCACTTGCAGACCGCCACGTGGGTCATGACGGCACTGGTGACCCTTGCCTCGTTGGCCCCCCTCTCGGGCGTGGGACGCGGGGTAGCCGAGGGGCAAGAGCCATCCGCCGCGCAGCTCAAGGAGGAAGCGTTCGAGATCGTCGCCTCGATGTCCAAGCTCTCACAGGTGATGGTCGACTCGATCTTCTCGTTCGGCGAGCTCGGGTTCCAGGAGCACCAGACTGTCGAGTACATCACCGGGATCCTGCGCGACGAGGGATTCGAGATCGAGACCGGTTGCGCCGGAATGCCGACCTGCTACGTGGCCACCTGGGGCAGCGGTCATCCTGTGATCGGATTCATGGGTGACATCGACGGGCTGCCGGAGACTTCCCAGAAGCCGGGCGTGGCCTATCAGGACCCCCTGATTCCGGGCGGGCCGGGACATGGCGAGGGGCACAACTCGGCAGCCGCGGTCGATGTGATCGGTGCCATTGCCGCCAAGCGGGTCATGGAACGGCACGGGCTTTCGGGGACGCTCAAGGTGATCCCGGGGGTGGCCGAGGAGCTTGTCTCCAGCCGCACCTACATGGTCAACAGCGGTCTGTTCGAGGGAATGGACGTCATGCTCTCGTCCCACATCAGCTCCAACATCGGTACCGGCTACGGGATCAGGGGATCGGGGCTGGTATCGACTCGGTTCACGTTCCACGGCAAGTCGGCGCACGGTGCGGGCTCGCCGTGGGCGGGCCGCTCGGCGCTCGATGCGGTGGAGCTGATGAACGTCGGCTGGAACTACCGGCGCGAGCACCTGCGTCTGCAGCAGCGCTCCCACTACGTAATTTCCAACGGTGGCAACCAGCCCAACGTGGTGCCCTCGGAGGCGGCCGTCTGGTACTACTTCCGCGAGCTGGACTACGAGCGCATCAAGGAGCTGCACGAGCTCGGCCAAACGATGGCCGAGGCGGCGGCGATGATGACCGGCACCACCGTTACCGAACGTGTGTTCGGCGCCGCCTGGCCGTCGAACATGAGCAAGCCGCTGGCCGAGCTGATGCACGCCAATATCCTTGAGGTCGGCCTGCCGGAGTGGAGCGAAGCCGACCAGGAGTTGGCGAGCGCGGTGCAGCGGGAGCTCGGCAACGAGGAGATCGGGCTGCCGACCGAGCTGGCCAACAAGGAGCTGCAGGAATACGACCAGGGGATGGGCGGTGGCTCCGACGACATTGCCGAGGTCTCGTGGAACCTGCCTACCGTGCGTCTGGGCTACCCGGGCAACCTACCCAACATCATCTATCACCACTGGTCGGCCTCGATCGCGATGGCGACGCCCATCGCCCACAAGGGCGCCAACTACGGCGCCCGCGTGATCGCGATGACCGCCATCGATCTGCTGACCCAACCGGACAAAGTCCAGGAGGCCTGGGAGTACTTCCGCGAGGTCACCACCAAAGAGCAGCAGTGGCAATCGCTGATTCCCGAGGGCATCGAGCCGCCGATCTTCCTGAACGAGGAGAAGATGGCCCGCTTCCGACCGGCGCTCGAGAAGCTCCGCTACGATCCGAGCAAGTACGACACCTACCTGGAGCAGCTCGGTGTCAAGTACCCGACGATCCGCGAGCCGGAAGCCGAGCAGCGGTAGCCATGACGATCAGCCTGCGCAGCCGGAGCCTGCTGACGCTGCTTGACTTCACCCCCGAGGAGATCATCTGCCTACTCGATCTTGCGGCGCGACTGAAGATCGACAAGGCTGCGGGCACCGAGCAGCAGGCACTTGCGGGTAAGAACATCGCGCTGATCTTCGAGAAGGCCTCGACGCGGACGCGGTGCGCCTTCGAGACAGCAGCCTACGACCAGGGTGCACGGGTGACCTACCTGGGACCGAGTGGCTCCCAGATCGGGTACAAGGAGTCGATGAAGGACACGGCCCGGGTGCTCGGCCGCATGTACGACGGCATTCAATACCGCGGCTTCAAGCAGGAGACGTGCGAGGATCTGGCCGAGCATGCGGGAGTACCGGTGTGGAACGGGCTCACCGATCGCTTCCACCCGACCCAGGTTCTCGCCGACTTGCTCACCATGCGGGAGCACAGCACCAAGCCGTTGTCCGAGGTTGCCTACTGCTACCTCGGTGACGCGCGCAACAACATGGGCAACTCGCTTCTGGTCGGGGGCGCGAAGCTGGGCATGGACTTCCGCATTGTGGCCCCGCAGGCACTATGGCCCGAGAAACCCCTGATCGAGCAGTGCGAGGCGATCGCATCGGAGACGGGAGCCAGGCTGACCTTCACCGAGAGTGTCGAGGAAGGAGTCCGCGGGGTCGATACCGTCCATACCGACGTTTGGGTCTCGATGGGCGAGCCCGACGAGGTCTGGAAGGAGCGTATTGCGCTCCTTGGACCCTACCAGGTCAACGGTGCGGTGCTAGAGAAGACGGGCAACCCGAAGGTGAAGTTCATGCACTGTCTACCGGCCTTCCACAACCGCGAGACGGCAATTGGTGAAGAGATCTTCCAGAAGTTCGGCCTCGATGGCGTGGAGGTCACCGACGAGGTCTTCGAGTCGCGCCACTCGATCGTCTTCGACCAGGCGGAAAACCGCGTTCACACGATCAAGGCGGTAATGGTCGCGACATTGGGGAGCTGATGCTGTTGGAGGGAAGCGCAGCAGGAAGGGGTGGCGCGCGCCCTGTCGCTGTGGCCTGCTAGCCACCTTGGCAGTCGGAGGCCAGCAGAACGGCCGTGCGCCAACCCTATTGGTCGCGGCGACGGATCTCGAGCGTGATGTCCTTGCCCTCGATCGACTGCACCTTGCGCAGTTCGGGCCCATCGAGGCTCGTGGTGGAAACGGTGCTCAGTGTCTCGTTCTCGACCATCTGCTGGTTCTTCTCGATCGCCTCGAGCAACTGCGCGTCGGCATCGGGGATGCCGACCTTGATGCGTGTTTCCACCGGCAGGTCCATCTCCTTGCGCATCCTCTGGATCCGGTTCACCAGGTCGCGTGCCAGACCCTCGAGCTTGAGATCGGCGTCGATGTGCGGGTCGATCGACACCACCAGGTTGCCGGCAGCCTGGACCAAGGAGCCCTCCTCCTTCGGTTCCATATGCACGAAGACGTCATCGGGGCCGAGCGCCTCGCCTGCTACCTCGACACGCTCTCCGAACGCGAGCGCCCGTGCGGTCTCGACATCGATTTGCTGAAGTGCATCGATGATCTCCTTCGCCCGGGCACCGAGCCGGGGACCCAGCCGCCGCATGTTCGCCTTGATCACCGGATGGGCCACCTGCGTGGGATCCTCGATAACCTCGAGCTGCTTGATGTTGAGCTCATCGAGGATGACGTCGCGGCTGGCCTGGAGCCACTGCACCTCGTGATGGCTCGTGGTGCCGACGCGGAGCAGCCTCAAGGGCTGACGATTGCGGATCTTGGCCTTGGCGCGAAGGCTGCGCCCCATCTCGCAGACGCGGCGCGTGAGGTCGATGCGGCCCTCGATCTCCTTTTCCTGCTCCGATAGCTCTCGCCGGGAAGGCAGGTCGCGCAGGTGGACGCTGTCCACGGCACGGGTCTCGGGGGTCACGCGCAGCAACTCGTACACGTAGTCGGCGACAAAGGGCGTGAACGGCGCCATCAGCTCGGTGAACTCCAGCAGCACGCTGTACAGCGTCGTGTAAGCGCATTGCTTGTCGGCACCGGTCTCCGACTTCCAGAAACGCCGCCGTGACCTTCGGATGTACCAGTTCGTCAGGTCGTCTAGAAACCCGAGCAGCGGGTCGACGACGCGGTACAGCCTGTACTCGGCCATCTCGCGCTCGACCTTGGCCTTGAGGTCCTCGAGCTTGGCGCGGATCCACACGTCGAGCTCGTGAGTCGGTGAGCCAGAATATGTATCAGTCTCGGGATCCCAACCGTCGACGGCGGCGTAGGTCATCAGGAAGTAGACGCTGTTCCACCAGGGCAACAGTACCCTTCGCACCATCTCGCGCACGCCATTCTCGGTGAAGCGCATCTCCTCGCCGCGCAAGGCTGGCGAGTCGAGCATGTAGATGCGGATGGCGTCGGCACCGAGCGATTCGATGAGCTCCTTGGGCTCGGGGTAGTTCTTCAATCTCTTGGACATCTTGCGGCCGTCCTCGGCCAGCACCATGCCGTTGACGATCACGTTCTTGAAGGCCGGCTTGTCGAACAGAGCCGTGGACAGCACCAATAAGGTGTAGAACCAGCCGCGGGTTTGGTCGAGAGCTTCGGCGATGAAGTCGGCCGGGTAGCCAGCCTCGAACGGTTCCTTGTCCTCGAACGGATAGTGCGCCTGCCCGTAGGGCATGGATCCCGACTCGAACCAGCAATCGAGGATCTCCGGCACGCGCCGGAGCTCGCCGCGGCCGGTCGGCGAGGGGATGACGATGTGGTCGACGATGTGCTTGTGCAGATCGTCCACTTTGGTCCCCGAGAGTGCCTCTAGCTCATCGCGCGAGCCGACGCAGACCGTTTCGCCGGTTTCCTCGTTGCGCCAGATTGGCAGGGGATTGCCCCAGTATCGGTTGCGCGAGATGTTCCAGTCACGGGCTCCCTCGAGCCACTTTCCGAAGCGGCCGTCCTTGAGATGATCCGGTACCCAACGGATCTGCTGGTTGTTGGCCACCAGCTGGTCCCGGAACGACTCGACCCGGACATACCAGGCGTTGATCGTCTTGTAGATCAGTGGCGTGTCGGAGCGGTAACAGAACGGATAGCTATGCACGATCGTGTCGTGGCGCATGAGCTTCCCGGCCTGCTTGAGATCAGAGATGATGCTCTTGTCGGCTGCCTTCACCAACATGCCGGCGTAGGGGCCGACCGAATCGCCAAAACGGCCCTCCTCGTCCACCGGGTCGATAGGCTCGATGCCGTGCTCGCGCCCGAGGTAGAAATCGTTCTCGCCGAATGCGGGGGCAATGTGCACGATCCCGGTGCCGGTGTCGGCGGTCACGAAGTCGGCGGCCAGCACTCGGAAGGCGCCGGCATCTTGGCGCTGCTCGAAGAACGGGAACAAGGGCTCGTAGCGCCGGCCGACCAGATCCGATCCCTTCAGCGTCGTGGACCGAACGATGTCCTGATCGTCGGGCCAGTACGCCGCCACACGATCGGCGTGCAGCACCAGCCTGTCGGAGTCCGGGCCGGCATCCACCTCCTGGACGACGACATAGTCGGCGTCGGGATCAACCGCCAACGCCAGGTTCGAGGGCAGAGTCCAGGGTGTGGTCGTCCACGCCATGAACACTAGGCCGTCGGTGGAGCGAAACTTCACCGTGATCGAGGGGTCCTGGATGTCCTTGTAGTTGAGGTTGGCCTCGAAGTTCGACAACGGTGCCCCGATCCGCCAGGAGTAGGGCACGACCCGATAGCCCTCGTAAATCAGGCCACGGTCCCACAGCGTCTTGAAGACACTCCAGACGCTCTCCATGAACGACAGGTCCATGGTCTTGTAGTCGTTGTCGAAGTCGACCCAGCGACCCATCCGGGTGACGATCTGGCGCCACTCGTCCGCGTAGCGCAGCACGATCGATCGACACGCGTCGTTGAAGCGGGCGACGCCGTACTCCTCGATCTCGTGGCGGCCGTTCAGCTCCAGCAGTTTCTCGACCTCGAACTCGACCGGAAGCCCGTGGCAATCCCAGCCGAAGCGCCGCTGTACACGGCAGCCGCGCATGGTGTGGTAGCGGGCGACGACGTCCTTGATCGTGCCTACCAGCAGATGCCCATAGTGGGGGAGCCCGGTGGCGAACGGCGGGCCATCGTAGAAGCTGAACGTGCGTTCGGGGCGACGCTGGGCGATGCTGCGCTGGAACACGTCGCGCGCTTGCCAGCGCTCCAGAACCTCCTGCTCGATCCGGGGGAAGGAGATGCTCGAAGGCGGGCTCTTGAACTTCATCCGCGCAATGCCGCCCTAGCAGCCCGTGGCAGAAGTGGCGTGGTCCCCGGCGCCCTTTGGGTTGCGTCGACAAGGGCCCATTTGCGGCGTTGCCTCTCCTCTCCGATGTCCCTGCATCGCCTCGTCGAGGGCGCCTTGCATCTGGGCCCTTGTCGGCGCAACGCGACCCACGCCACTTCTGCCACGGGCTGCTTGCTGGGTGTCTACTTCTCTTCCTTGTAGGTCACGTGCTTGCGAACGACCGGGTCGTATTTCTTGAGCTCGAGGCGCCCCGGCGTATTGCGCTTGTTCTTGACGGTGTAGTAGCGGTGCGGGCTCTCGCTGCTCCTGAGCTTGACCTGTACGCGCCTGCCAGCCTTGGCCATCGTTGGTTGCCTCTCGGAGGGGTAAGAAGTCGTCGGGTTTCGGCACCGACGCACAGCGCGGGCGTCGGTGGCTGATTCGGAGTCCCCGCGCGTTCGATGCTACGACGCCGTGAGGAGTCTCATATTGTACATGGTGCGAGGCAGGTTCGGCATCAGCCGCGTTAGCTCAGGCGCGGGCGTGGCCTTGGCGTCAGGCAGAAGCGGACTCGGGAGCCGCTTCCTCCTGTGCCTCGGGCTCGGGCTGTTTCTCCGGCGGCCGCGTCAGATCGCAGTCCCGACACCGCCATCCCTTCTCTGGGTCCTCGTCGAAGTTCGCATGCCCGCAGATCTCCTGGAGCGCGATGATGTCTTGCTCTAGCGCCTGCCGCTCATCGCCCTCCTCGAGTTTGGCGATCACCTGCTGGTGCCGAAAGCGCTTCTCCCGGATCTCGAACGGGTGCATCTGCTTGCCTAACCCTCGAGCGGGATGGCTTCATCGATGAGCATGATCGGGATGTCGTCTCGGATGGCGTACAGGTACTTGCCGTCCTCGCGAACGAGCCCGGCCTCGACCTCCTGATCCACGGGCTCATTGCCGCGATTGCGGACCTGTCCTTGGCGGATGCGAGCGTTGAGCGCCTCGAGCTCGGAGCTGGATGCGAGGCGCACCGGGGTCTTATCCTCGGGGCAGGCGAGGATTTCGAGCAGCTCTTGGTCGATCATCGGCTTCCCTCCCGTTGCAACGTCGGTAAAGCTACCATGCAGCGCTTGGTCATGCTGCACCGCAGATGGCCGTGTGGGAGAGTAGTAGCTTCGTTCTCTAACCCCGCAGAGGCAGCGAGGCGAATGACGCGCACAACGTCCCAGGACATTGCTCTGTTGCTGTTGCGATTCGTCGGCCTATACCTGGCGCTAGGCCACGGTTTGGGGAAGATTGTCGCCCTGACCAGCGGCAGCGGTGCCGGCATCGTTCGCATGGTCGATGGTCTCGGGTTCCCGGCTCCGGCGCTGTTTGCCTGGGCTTTGGCGCTGGCGGAATTTGCCGGGGGACTGTGCGTGTTTGTCGGACTTCGAACCCGCGTTGCGGCGTTCTTCCCCGCCTTTGCGATGCTTGTCGCGGCCTTCGTCAACCATGGTGCGATGACCCGTTGGCTCGCCTGGATCGGCCTTTCCGCAGCTACGCCCGAGGAGGTCCGCGCCGCTGGCAACCCCGAGCTCGCCATCCTATACGCGTTGAGCTTCGCGACCCTCGTCGTGCTCGGCGGGGGCCGGTTGTCGTTGGACGAGCGGCTGAAGGGACGGCGTTTCAGATGACGATGCGAACCTTTGGGAAACTGGCGCTAGCCGGCGTGGTGGCCATGGTGATGGCCGCTTGGACGGTGACCGGCGCGGCACAATCCGCTGCCCCTCAGTTCCGTACGACGGTCGAGATCGTGCAGCTACAGGTGGGGGTGGCGGCCGACAACGGCGAGTTCGTCAGCGGGCTGCAACCGGAAGACTTCCTGCTGCGTATCGACGGGCAGCCGCGCGAGGTCCAGTTCGTTTTCGAGGTGGATCTGCGTCGGGAGGCCCCCGGCGACGACGCGGCGCTGGCGGTCGACTCGCCGCGGGCGCGCCCTCGCCCGCAGCCCCGTCCGGTGGCGGCGCGGCGACATTGGATGCTGTTCTTCGACTTCAGCTTTACCACCCGCCGCGGCGTGCTGAAGGCGCGGGAAGCGGGGCTCCGCTTCCTGCGCGAGCAGGTGCACCCGGAGGATCTGGTCGGCGTTGCGACCGCCAATCGCTACGGAATCAGGCTCCTGAGCCCGTTTTCGAGTCACCACGCCCAGGCGCTCGAGGCCGTCGACACCTTGGGCCTGGTGGACGCGAGCGACCTGATCACCTCGGGCTTTGATGCTCAGGAGTCCATTGCCCAGGCGCTTGCCGAAATGGCAGCCGGTCCCGCCGGGACCGACGGCGGAATCGGCGCCACGCTCGACGCGATGGAGTTTCGGGAGTACGTCGCTAACGTGGCCAACTACACCGAGCAGATGCGCCAGTTCGGACAGATGCTGCAGGCGATCGAGGGTCGTAAGCACGTGGTGTTTTTCTCCAGCGGGTTCGAGGATCGGGCCTTCACCGGCATGACGCTCGGGCAGCTTGCGGCGGGCGCGGAGGCGCGTGCCACGAGCCCGGAGGCCTATGCCAGCGATCCCGAGCAGATGTACGGGGCGGCCGAGGTGCGGTCCGGCCTGCGCGAGATGATCGACGTGTTTCGCGGTGCTGATGCCGTGGTACACGCCATCGATCCCTCGGGGCTGCGCGATTCTGGCAACAGCGAGGTCTCCCGGATGCGGAGTGCGGTGGGCAATCCCGGCTCCGGCGGTGACCTGAGCTCCAACGCGGCCCGCACCGGCCATCAGGCACTCTCGGCCATCGCCAGCGGCACCGGCGGCACCGTCGATTGGGCGATGAACGACCTGTCCGTCGCGTTGGCCCGAATCGAGCGCTCGACGGCGGCCTTCTACGTGATTGCCTACCGCAAGCTGGAGCGCGACGCGGCAACCGTGAAGATCCAGGTCGACCTGGCGCGGCCCGGAGCCAAGGTGGTATCGGCCCCGAGCCGGCTCACGCCGCCGCCACAGTATCGCGACATGAGCCCGGCCCAGCGGCAGCTGCAGCTGGCCGAGCTCCTCAATGACGAGGTGGAGCGGCGCGAGATCTCGTTCGAAAGCCAGGTGGTGAGCTTTCCGGGCGACGACAACACGGGTCGCCAGGTACTGATCTTGCAAGTGCCCGGCCTCGAGCTCGAGCGATTGGCCGAGGCTCGCGGCGATGACCGCGTCGAGCTGGAGATCGCTGCTCTGGCGCTCGACGACGACGGTGAGGTTCTGGACTCGTTCCGGCGCCGGGTAACGATCGATATCGAGCGTATGCGTCAGCGCGGACCGATGCAGGAGCAAAGCTTCCACTACGCCGACAGCGTCGACACGCCGCCAGGCGAGCACCGCCTTCGGTTGCTGTTGCGCGAGGCCGAGATTGGCTGGCTCAGCACCCGGACCCAGCGCTATTGGTCACCCGAAGTGTCGCCACAGCCGACGATGGCTCGGCCCATGGTGCTCTCCTCCTCCGGGTGGCCGGCGCCACCGCGAGACGACGCCGCAGGCTTCGATCCGCTGGTGTTCAACGGTCGCCGGTTGGTGCCGATCGCGGCTCCGGTGATCGAGCCTGGAGACCGGTTTCGACTCCTGGTCGTGCTCTATCATGTGCCCCGCCATCCGGTCTCAGGTGAGGTGCTCGCCGGCGTTGCCCTGGAGCTCGAGGACGCGCAGGACGATCCCTATCGACTGACCGAATTGGAGATCATCGGCAGCGCCCACGACCCCCAGTCCGATGCCACGCAGTTGTTGATCGAATCCCGGCTGCCGGCGCATGTGCGCCCCGGCACCGCGCGGCTGTGGGTGCGTCTGATCGATCGTGTCAGCGGCGAGCGCATCGAGGAACAAACGGGAATTTTCGTGTCCTCGAGCTGAGCGCATCGGCTTCCGTCGCGCCACCCGGTGTCTAACTCGGCGACGGATAGCGCTCCCGTAGATGTAGCGGGGGCACGCGTCGCGGCCCGCGTCGGCGCAGGTTGAGCGTTTCTACGAACACCGAGAAGCTCATCGCGAAGTAAATATAGCCCTTGGAAATGTGTTGCCCGACGCCCTCGGCGACCAGCGACATACCGATCAGTAGCAGGAACGACAACGCCAGCATCTTGACCGTCGGGTGTTGTTCCACGAACGACGCCACCACCGAGGCTGACAGCATCATCACGGCCACCGAGATGACGATCGCCGTCACCATGACGGCAACGTCGTCGGCCATGTCCTCGGTCGAGCGCATGATCGAAGCGATTGCGAACAATAAACCGACCCGCACCAGCATCGCCGCCCCCAGGCCCAACACCCGAGCGCGACCCTGCTGCGCAGCCGGCAGCTTGGCGGCCAGTATGGCGATGAAAATGACGTTGTCGATCCCCAGGACGATCTCCAGCAGCGTCAGGGTCACCAGGGCGCCAGATGTTCGGGTCGGTCAGCCAGTCCATCCCGGTCTCCTCAATTCAGCTCGACCAGCCGGTGATCGAGCATCGCGTCGTCGTCGAAGATGAATCGTCCCGTAAAACTCCGTCCTTGCAGCAACAACGGCAGCCAGTAACGGTCGTCCGCCCACATTTGCTCGTAGGGAATGCCTTCGGTCGGGAACCAGAGGGGAACGGCCTCGTCGGTCTCCACTGGAACTCCCAGGCAGCGGTCGGCGCGGAACACCCAGACGTGGATCGAGTAGCCGTCTACGAACTGGAATCGCAGCTCGCCGTGGTGGCGGATCCCCTCCGGGGTCACCCGTAGCTCCTCTTGCACCTCGCGGATGGCAGCTTGCTCGGGACTCTCGTCGGGCTCCAGACGTCCGCCGGGGCCGTTGATCTTGCCGGCACCGAGGCCTCTCTTCTTGCGGATCAGGAGAATCTTGCCGTCACGCACCACGAACAGCAACGTGGCGCGATCGACCGGCTGCCATCGATCCCAGTCGATCTCGTCAACACGGCGGGGGCAATGTTCGGCGCGCAGTTCGGGGATCTCGGTCGAGTTGCTCATCGGACGAATCCTACCTTGTGGGTCGTGTTGGACGAATCGGAGGGACGACCTCATCCCCTGCTGCTGCCACTGCCGGTGTCTCTGGTGGTCTCGGTGGGAGGCGATGGGTGATGGAGCAAGATCGGGCGCTCCCACAAGGGCAGCGCCCCGTCCTACCCCCCGACCAAGTTGTGGCGGGGGCCGCGCAGAAGGAGGGATCTGGCGCACGGCCCTACTGCCGGGTTCCTACCCTCAAGCGCTCTGAAAAAGATAAACTCGACCCTGCTATCTGGGACGACTTTCTCAAAAGTTGCTACTATGAAAGAGGAGGGTATGAAGATCCTGCCACGTACACAAGACTTAAAGAACGTCTTGAAACCCTTGAAAAAACGCATCGCACACGTGGGAATCGCCTCTTCTACCTTGCCATTCCCCCGCACCTGGATGCCGTTGTCACCCACCTCTTAGGAAATGTAAAACTCCTCCAAAGGCCCGGACCCGAAATTCCCTGGTCTCGGATCGTCTTTGAAAAACCTTTTGGGAGCGATCTGAAAAGTACCTTTGCACTGAATGCCGAGATTCAAAAGGTTCTTTCGGAGGATCAGATTTACCGGATCGATCATTACCTCGGAAAGGAGACAGTGCAGAATATCCTGATGTTCCGTTTTGCGAACACGATCTTTGAACCGGTTTGGACCCGGGAGTATATCGATCACGTGCAGATTACCGTTTCGGAAAGCCTTGGGGTTGAGTATCGCGCAAGATACTACGAGGGAGCCGGGGTGATTCGGGATATGTTCCAAAATCATATCTTCCAACTCCTCTGCTTGGTCGCCATGGAGCCGCCCGCAAGTTTTGATGCGGACCACCTCGACGATGAGAAAATAAAGATTCTCCAGTCCATTCGTCCATTCACACAGGCGTCGATCCCCACACTCGCCATTCGTGGGCAGTATGGCCCAAGCCGAGTCAATGGGAAAGAGGTCATCGGCTATCGAGACGAAGAAAATGTCCAAAACCATTCCACAACAGATACCTTTGCGGCGATCACCTTTTTCATCGACAACTGGCGATGGCAGGGCGTTCCGTTTTATCTGAGAAGCGGAAAGCGCCTTAAAAAGTCATTTGCTGAAATCGCGATCCAG
The DNA here is from genome assembly GCA_022571615.1 of Acidobacteriota bacterium. Lineage (GTDB taxonomy): Bacteria > Acidobacteriota > UBA890 > UBA890 > WLXD01 > JACZXM01. Next base: position 17,803 of record JACZXM010000008.1, read on the forward strand.
TTCCGGCGGGTTCCGCATTTGATCTTCCGCGGTGTCTCCTCGGAGGTCCTGAATCCAAACACCTTGATCTTCCGGATCCAGCCCGATGAAGGAATTTTCTTGACGTTCGAAGCAAAGCATCCGGGGGCGAAACTCTGCTTGAGCTCAGTCACCATGAACTTCAATTATCAAGAGGCCTACGGGATGGAACTCCCCGGCGCTTATGAAAGACTTCTGTTAGATTGTATGACGCGTGACAAGACCCTCTTTTCAAGAAGCGATTGGCTTGAGCTTTCCTGGAAACTGCTGATGCCGCTGATTGACTCCTGGGCCACACAAGAGGCACCAGGTTATCCAAATTACCCAAGCGGCAGTTGGGGACCGAAGGCAGCCGATTCTCTTCTAGAACAGGATGGACGTCGATGGCGAAACCCAACCGAATAATTTTTACAGATCTTGAGGCGATGAGTCACGAGGCAGCGAAACGCTTCGTGAAAGCCTCCCAAAAAGCGATCGCGGTACGAGGGCAATTCGTAACAGCCCTCTCTGGCGGGAGAACTTCCAAACAGGTTTATGCGCTTCTCGCCCATTCGCCTTATCGGGATGAAATTTCTTGGGAAAAAGTCCATATTTTTTTATCCGATGAGCGGTTTGTCCCTTTTCATGACCCCGAAAGTAATTTCGGCATCATTCATGAAAAACTGATCTCAAAGATAGACTCCTCGGAAGCCAATCAGCATCCTTTTT
>JACZXM010000338.1 GCA_022571615.1 Acidobacteriota bacterium
GCGGACCTGGTCCGTGCCAGCCTGCGCACCGCTGTGCACGGCAAACTGCTGGCACGGTGGTTGCGCGCGCTGGTGCCGGAGGGCGAGATCGGCAGCATCGCCCACTGGCGCGCGGTTCCGGAGGTCTCGCGGCAGAAAATCGACGCCTGGCGAGAACGGCTTGGAGCCGGAGCCGGGGTAGCGTTGCTCGGCAGCTTCGGTCACTTCGGGGCGGCGCACCGGCTCGACGTGGTGCTCGAGGCACTGGCGTTGCTGGCACCGGAATATTCCTTTCAGGTGGTGATGGCGGGAGAAGCGGATCCGGCGCTGAATTTGCCGCAGCGAGCCTTGGCGCTCGGATTGGGCGAACGGATTCACTGGACCGGCACGGTGGGGGCGAGCGATTTCGCGGCGCTGCTCCGCGCCGTCGACATCGGCCTGAACCTGCGGTATCCGACAGCTCGTTCCTCGTCCGGGACCCTCCAGCAACTGTTACAGCTGGGTGTTCCAACGGCGATCAGCGATCTCGTCCATCTGCGCGATCTTCCCGATGCGGCGGTCCTTCGCATCCCGGTGGCCGATCGGTCGGAGGAGATCGAGCGCCTGCGCATCGGGTTGGCACGATGGCTGAGGGCCCCACGGCTGCGCGCCGATGCGGGGGCGGCAGCGGCAACGTGGGCGGCGCGCGAGATCACCCCCGAGCGAATGGTCGAAGGCTACGTCGAGGCGGTGGCGCAGGCGCTCAAGCGCCGCGACGCGGCATGAGGTATACAGGAAGTTTGCGCCGTCCTTCGAAACCCCGAGGAACTCGATGAAAGTAGCGATGATCGGCACCGGCTACGTCGGCCTGGTGTCGGGCACGTGCTTCGCGGATTTTGGCCTGGACGTGATCTGTGCCGATGTCGACACCAATAAGATCTCGATCCTCGAACAAGGTCGGGTTCCGTTCTACGAACCAGGGCTGGCCGAGAAGATCGAGCACAACGCGGCTGCCGGACGCCTCACGTTCACGGGCGACGTGGGCGGCGCCATCCGCGATTCCCAGGTCGTGTTCATCGCTGTCGGGACGCCGGCGAACCGCGACGGCAGCACGAACCTCGAGTACATCGATGCGGTGGCGCGCGAGATCGGCCGCAACCTCGATGGCTACAAAGTGATTGCCACCAAGAGCACGGTGCCGCCGCGAACCGGCGAGCGGATCCGGGCTCGTATTCTGGAAATTGCGGGCGCCAGTGCCGACTTTGACGTGGTCAGCAACCCGGAGTTCCTGCGCGAGGGCTCGGCGGTGGCGGACTTCATGCGCCCCGACCGCATTGTCATCGGGGCCGAGTCGGAGCGGGCGGCCGAGATCATGAAAGAGCTCTACCGGCCCCTGTACCTGATCGAGACCCCGTTCATCATCACCGATGTGCCGACCGCGGAGATGATCAAGTACGCCTCCAACAGCTTCCTGGCCACCAAGATCACGTTCATCAACGAGGTCGCCAACCTGTCCGAGCGGGTCGGCGCCGATGTGCACGAAGTGGCCAAGGCGATGGGATTGGACGGGCGCATCTCCTCGAAGTTCCTGCACCCGGGACCCGGGTTCGGCGGCTCGTGCTTTCCCAAGGACCTGAGCTCGCTGGTGGCTACCGCCCAGGAGGTAGGCTACGAGTTCCTCATCGGCCAGGCGACGATCGAGGCCAACGCCCGGCAGCGACAGTTGATGATCGAAAAAATCGAGCGCGCCGCTGGCACTCTCGTGGACCGATCCGTGGGGTTTCTGGGACTCGCGTTCAAACCCAACACCGACGACATGCGCGACAGCCCGACGATCGACATCATTCGCGGGGTGATCGAGCGTGGCGGGTCTGTGCGCGGCTATGACCCAGCGGCGCTCGAGAACGCGCGCGCCATCTTCGGCGACAGCGTGACGTATTGCGAGGACGCGTACTCCACCGCGCAGGATGTCGACGTTTTGGTGCTCGCCACCGAATGGAACGAGTTCCGCAACTTGGACCTGGCGCGACTGCGTGCCCTGATGCGTACTCCGGTGGTGGTTGACCTTCGCAATATCTATGATCCCGTTCGCATGAAAGAGGCGGGGTTCAAATACACTTCGGTGGGCCGCTGAAAAGCGAGGATTCTTCCCGGCCGGGGCCTGCTGGCCGCTAGCCGGAGTGTCCCGCAGCGCCGGAAGGTAGCGATGGATCAAAACGAGATCGCCCAGCGCCTCGAGCAGGTTCGCGAGCGAATCCGCCGGCAGCTGGACGCGGACACATCGATTCGCATCGCCGCGGCGCTGCCGCTCGAACAAAGCCTCGAACTCGGTGAGGGAGAATCGGCGTTCGAGCTGCCGCAGGATCCGACTCTCAACAGTACGCCGTTTCTGGAACGGGCGAACGAACAAGCGGTGATCACCGGCCCGACCTCGATCGGATCGCGGGTGCCGCTACTGGGGCCGATCCTGACGTTGATGCGTCGACTCGCGCGGCCGTTCGTGCAGCCGCTCATCGACCCGTATCTCGACCGCCAGGAGCGCTTCAATGTCGAGGTAGTTCGGCACCTCAACGAGCTCGGGCAGCGGACGGAGAGGAGGCTGGGCCGAATCGGAGAGGAAATCCAGCGCTGCATCGCCGATCCCACCCGTCTCGAGGCTCGTCTCGAGGCGGCGCTCAGCGACTACGACGAGGCACTTCGGAGTCGCCACGTCGTGCTCTTTGATGCGCTCGAAGAGGAGCTCTGGGCGCTGCGAGACCGACTCGTCGATGCGCACGGCGAGATCAACCGTCGCTTCCATGAGTTCGACGTGCGGTTCGTCGAACGGGCGCAGGCGGTTGACCGCCGGTTCGATGAGAAGGACCGCGCCGTCGACCAGGCCCTCGAGGAGGTCGTCCGCGTCCGCGGCAGCGGCGGCAGCATCGGGACCACCGAGCTACTGGAGACGCGCGAGCACCTGACGCGAGTGCTTGAGGAGATCCACAAGCGAGTGCCGCAGGCCGGCTCCACCACCACCACCGGCGCCGGCGCCGCCGTGGGCGGGCTCGATGCCGAGTTGTGGCAGCGGCTGCGGGCATGGATGAACGACGCCGACTACCGGGCCTTCCAGGACCAATTCCGCGGCGATACGCGGGAGATCGTGCGCCGGATGCGCTCCCACGTGACCCGATTCGAGGGCGTCGAGGGACCGATCGCCGACCTCGGATGTGGCCGCGGTGAGTTCCTGGAACTGCTCCAGGAAGCGGGCCATGAAGCAATAGGAGTGGAGATCAACATCGCCGAGGTCGAAAACTGCACCGCGCGTGGCCTGACCGTCGTGCAGGCTGATCTGTTCGACTGGCTCGAGGGGCGTGGACCGGAGTCACTGGGCGGCATTTTCTTGGCGCAGGTGATCGAGCATCTGGCGCCTCCGGACTGGTCACGGCTGGTGCGGCTGGCGGCCAGCAAGCTGGCCCCGGGCGGGCGGCTGCTGATCGAGACCATCAACCCCGAGAGCTTGTATGCGCTGGTGCGCGCGTACGCCATCGACCCGACCCACGTGCGCCCGGTCCACCCGGAGCTGCTAGCGTTCTTCGCTAACCGCGCGGGCTTCGGCTCGGTGGAGATTCGCTATCAGTCCGAGGTTCCCGACAACCTGCGCGTGACTCCGATCGACGAGTCCAGTAGCCGCGGCAACCCCGAGCTGATGGCCGTCGTTCGCGCTCTCAACGAACGACTGCACCGCATCGACCGGCTTTGCTGTGCTCCACAGGAGTACGCTCTGGTGGCTACGCGGACGGGCGGAACGGCCGCGAGGTCGTGAGTCGCAGCTATCGCATCCTCGTTGCCGCGCCGCAGGCGCCCTATCTGCGCGGCGGCGCGGAGCTCCATGCCGAGCTGACGGTACAAGCGCTGGTCGCCGCCGGGCACCAGGCCGACCTGGTCACCCTGCCGTACACCTGGACGGGCGACATGTCCTCGCTCGAGCAGGCGATGGCCTGGCGGCTCGCCAACTTCGAGCAGACGGCGCCCGGCGATGTCGACCTGCTGATCGCGACAAAGTACCCCTCGTACCTGGCGCGGCACCCGAA
>JACZXM010000339.1 GCA_022571615.1 Acidobacteriota bacterium
GCCAACGCCGGCCGCTAGGTCCTACCGATAGTACTCATAATAATCGGCGCCCAGGTGAGTGATCTGATCCTCCCCCACGATGTAGCGCAGCGTGTTCTTGAGCTTCATCAGCTGGATGAACAGGTCGTGCTCCGGGTACAGCTCCGGTAGGGTCATCGGGCTCTTGAAATAGAACGACAGCCACTCCTGGATGCCCCCAAAACCGGCTCTCTTGGCCAGGTCCATGAACAGTGCCAGGTCCAGCACGATCGGCGCCGCCAGGATGCTGTCGCGGCACAGGAAGTTGATCTTGATCTGCATCGGGTAGCCGAGCCAGCCGAAGATATCGATGCTGTCCCAGCCTTCTTTGTTGTCGCCGCGCGGCGGGTAGTAGTTGATCCGCACCTTGTGGTACAGGTCCTTGTACAGCCCCGGGTACACGTCCGGCTGCAAGATGTAATCGAGCACTCCGAGCTTGCTCTCCTCCTTGGTCTTGAAGGAGTCGGGGTCGTCGAGCACCTCGCCGTCGCGATTGCCCAGGATGTTGGTGGAGAACCAACCCGCTATCCCGAGCAACCGTGCCTTGAGGCCGGGCGCCAGGATGGTCTTCATCAGCGTCTGACCAGTCTTGAAGTCCTTGCCTGAGAGCGGCGCGCCGGTAGCACGTGCGAGCTCCTGGAGCGCCGAGATGTCGGTGGTCAGATTCGGGGCACCATTGGCAAACGGGATCCCGAGCTTGAGCGCCGCGTAAGCATAAATCATGCTCGGAGCGATCGCCGGATCGTCGGCCTTCAGACCGGCTTCGAACGCCTCGAGGCTGGCGTGAACCTCCGACGGTTGCAGGTAGACTTCGGTGCTCGCGCACCAAACCACCACCAGGCGATCGAGATCATGGCGTGCCTTGAACCCCTCCATGTCCTCGATGAGCATTTGAGCCTTGTCCCACTTGGTGCCTCCGGACTTTACCCAGGTACCGTCGAGCTTCCTGACGTAGCTCTTGTCGAACACCGCCTTCATCGGCTTGATCTGCTCGAGCTCCTCGCGGACCTTGTCGAGATCCTCTTTGCTCAGAGCCCCAGCGTTGAGCGCCGCTTCGTAGGCGTTGTCCTCGAATAGGTCCCAGGCCCCGAACACCAGGTCGTCGAGCTCGGGCAGTCCCACCAGCTCCTTGATCGTGGGCACGCGGTGATCGGTCCGCTTGCCGAGCCTTACGGTTCCCATCTGCGAAAGCGAGCCAAACGGCCGGGCGAGCCCCCTGCGTACGGACATCACGCCGGCGATGAAGGTGGTGGATACGGCCCCGAGCCCGGGAGTGAGGATGCCGAGCCGGCCCCGGTGGGGAGCGAGCTTGACCTCGGGAGGCTGTTCCATAGGGTGCCATTCCTTTCTCAACCGGCGCGACGAGATTTCGGAGTAGCGCCGGGACCGAGTTCTTTCACATGAGATGCGATGATCGCCGTATACTCGCGTGGTTCACGATACGCGAAGCAACAAAATCGGCGCAGAGAAAGACTACGGCACCACAGCTCCTGGCACTAGCCGGGCAACGGGTCCGTGCCAACGCGTGCCTGGGAGAAATCGAGTCATGAAGCGAGTGCAAGCAGTCCGTGGCAGAAGTGGCGTAGGTCGCGCGCCGGGGAATTGCGGGCTCCTGCTGGCAGCCGTGGCCTTGTTGGGGATGGGCCCGATGCAGAAGGCAACGGAAAGAGCGATGGTGATCCGCGGTGCGATCGAGACCATCGAGGCCCAACTTACGGCGTTCAATGCCGGTGATGTTGCGGCACTCGCCGCCAACGTGGCGCCGGATTTCATCTGGTACGCGGTCGACTCCGACCGCATGAGCATCGAGCTCCGCGGCCGGGAGGCGTTCCAGATGTCGATGATCCGGTACTTTGACGCGGTTCCCGCTGCACGGGCCGAGATCGACGCGCTGGCGCAGACCGGCGAGTTCGTGGCCGTGCGCGAACGCGCGTTCTGGCCTGGCGAGGACGGCCAGGAGATCTCGCAGGCATCTCTGGCCGTGTACCAGATCCGTGACGGGCTCATCTACCGGGTCTGGTACTATCCGGCCGCCGAATGACCCCACCCGGGTCCTCCCGGCGTTGGCGAGGAAAGGACCGGGCCGGCACCATCCGCAGGGCCCGGGCAGAGTACACTACGCGGGTCCGTATTCTCTTGGGCGGCGAGGCATCTTGTCGTTACAATGCCACTGGTCGCCAGTTTCGCTCTGTCAGGAGCCCCCACCGTGCAACAGTCGATCCCCCGTGCGTCTGCAGCCGATACGCTCGCGCCGGCTCGCTTTCCGTGGCTCGGCGATCTTGCCGTCCTGTGGCGGCTGGCCAAGGACCAGATCAAGCGACCGTTCTACTCGATCTACGAACGGCGACTGGCCACCCAGGTGGCCAGCTGGAAGCTGCCGCGCCATATCGGGATCATAATGGACGGCAACCGTCGGTTTGCCCGTGATTTGGGGAAGTCGTGGGTGCTGTTCGGGCACGCACGCGGTGCCGAGAAGCTCCGCGAGGTACTGGGTTGGTGCCAGGAGATCGGAATACCGGTGGTCACGGTCTGGAGCTTCTCGCTCGATAACTTCAGCCGCTCCGAGACCGAGGTATCCGACCTGCTACAGCTGTTCGAGGACCGGACCCGCGAGCTGCTAGAAGGCCCCGACGTGCACGAAAACGGCATTCGTGTGCGCTACATCGGCAAGACGGAACTGTTACCGGAAGGGCTGCGGGGCGCGATCGCCGAACTCGAGCATGCCACCCGTGGCTACGACCGCTTCCAGCTCAATATCGCCATGGCCTATGGTGGCCGGCAAGAGATCACCGATGCCTTCAGATGCTACCTCAACGCCAGGGCACAAGAGGGCGCCACCCTTGCCGAGGTGGCGCAGGAGTTGGACGACGAGTCGATCGAGCAGTACCTCTACACTTCTGGACAGCCGGAACCGGATCTGATCCTGCGCACCAGCGGGGAGGTTCGCCTGAGCGGTTTCTTGCTGTGGCAGAGCGCCTATTCGGAGTTCTACTTCAGCGACACCTTCTGGCCGGCGTTCCGCCGCATCGACCTGTACCGTGCCCTGCGCGATTACAGTAAGAGACAGCGGCGCCTGGGTCGCTGATCCCGCCAGCGGCTATACTGACCCGTCTCTTCTGCACGTGCCGTCGACGCCAGCTGCGCCCCGCCGCGCCCGCGACCGTTGACGATTGCGGACCAGCCTAGGGGAATGGGGTGACAGGGTCTCGACGGCCACAAGGAAGTGCGCTCGATCGCTTCTTGCGCCTGTTCGCCGATGTGCGCACGGGTGAGGGCCTGACAGCGGTTCTGCTGGCAACCAACGTATTTCTGATCCTCGGCGCCTACTACATGATCCGGCCGATGCGAGACGGCATCGTCAACGCCGAGTACGGGCCCGAGCTGAAGATCTACCTCCAGGTGGTCATCGTCGCGGTCCTGGCCATGCTCGTGCCGGCCTACGGCAAGCTCGCCGACCGGTTTCCCCGGCGTCGCCTGATCAACCTCGTCAGCTGGATCATCAGTGCCCTGCTGGTCGTTTTCGCGGCAGCCGGTGCTGTCGGCATGCGGATCGGCATCCCGTTCTTCATCTACGGCAGCATCTTCAACGTCATGGTCGTGGCACAGTTCTGGTCGTTTGCCAATGACATCTACAAACGCGAAGAGGGCGAGCGGCTGTTTCCGGTGATCGCAGTCGGGGCTTCGTTGGGTGCGGCCGTCGGCGCGACGTTCGTCGAGGGTCTGATCGAGCCGTTCGGTCTCTACGTGCCGATGGTGATCGCCGCCGTGGTCTTGCTGGCGGCGCTGCTCATCACCAACTACGTCGATACGCGCGAGCGCCGTACTCGCGAGGCCGGACTGCCCGACGTCAAGACGACCGCGACGTTGGCGGCCACCGGAGCCTTCCAGGCTCCTAAGACCATCGAGGAGCTGGAGGAGCTGGCGGAGCGTGAACGACAGCTGTATGAGGCCAGGGAGAGGAGTGAGGCCA
>JACZXM010000340.1 GCA_022571615.1 Acidobacteriota bacterium
CCGTTGATGGCAGATACGCCCGACCTGCTTGGCTGGGTGAGCCGGCCGGCGTTTTCCGAGCGGCGCTTCGGCGGGTTTCCCGATGAGGAGCCCGACCTGCCCAACATCGAATCGCTGGCGGTGGTGGTGGACGGATGGAAACTGATCAAGAACCTGAATGTGCCCGAGGGGCGCTCGGAGTTCGAGCTCTACAGCCACGTCGACGATCCGCTCAACCTCCACGACGTCGCTGCCGACCATCCGGAGATCGTCCAGCGCCTCGCCGCCGAGATCGATACCTGGCAGGAATGGGCCCTGGCACAGCAGGTCGAGGAGGACTCCGCCGACAGCATTCCGCCCGAGGAGCTCGCCAAGCTCAGGGCGCTGGGTTATATCCGCTAGCAGGATGCTGAACAGGGCCGCTGTACTCGCGGCGCTGTGTTGAAGTCGCTAGCGACCGCCGTACAATCCGTGGAGTTGCAGGCGAGGCCTGCAGGATCGCCCCTGGAGCCGATCGCTCTACGTCTCGACCGACCCCTTCAGCGGCTACGCCTCGTGGATGCTTCCGGGTCTGCGTTACGAGATCGAGACCGACGATCCCGTTCAGCACCCCGTTGAGGAATGCGGGCTAAGCGGCGGCCTCCCGGCGTCGCGAGCTCAACCGGTCGAGATCCGTCATCACCTGATCGAAGACCTCGGTGGCGCGCGCCATCTCGCTCATCGTGCCGAGCGAGATCCGCATCCACTGGTCTTGGTAGGGCGAAAAATCGCGCCCGACCAGCACGTTGTACTGCGCGCAGGCCTCACGGAAAGCGCCCGCCGGCAAGCCCGTCTTCACGAAGATGAAGTTGGTCTGCGAGTCGGTGGTCGAGAGGCCGCGACGATGGAACCAGTCGATCGTATAAGCACGGGCCTCGGTGTTGCGATTGCGCTCGCGGCGGATCGTGGTCTGGTCACGGATCGAGGAAGCAGCTGCCGCCAGCGCCAGCACGTTGAGGCTCAACCCGTAGTGCCAACGGCGCATGCGGTTCAGCGCCGCCGGGTGCCCGACCATGTAGCCGATGCGCATCCCAGCCATACCGTGTGCCTTCGAAAAGGTACGGGCAACCAGGACGCGCTCGTTATCCACGGCCAGCGGGATCGCGGTGCCGTAGGAGGGATCGGTGACGTAGTCGTGGTACGCCTCGTCAACACACACGACCACTTCCGGGTCGGCGGCCAGAGTCCGCTCGATGAAGCCCGCCACCGCGGCCTCCGAATGCACCGTCCCGGTGGGGTTGTTCGGGTTGTTGAGGAACACCATTCCGCCGCCGCGAGCCGCCTCGACCATGCCGTCCAGATCGAGCATGAGGTCATCGGTGAGCGCGACCTTCCGCACTGGGTGACCGACCACGCCAGCATAGCCGGCGCATTCCTCGTAGGTGAGGGCCCCGGCCACAAGCGGACGAGACGGTGAGGTGAACACCTGCGTGGCGGTCCGCAACAGTTGCGTCGAGCCGTTGCCGACCATGACGCGGTCGCCGGGAACGCCGATCACCTCGGCGATGGCCCCGGGCAGGCCTCGCGCGGCATCGAATGGATAGCGCCCCGCCGGTTCGCCGCCGCCCAGAATGCGGTCCATCGCCTCCAGCGCCGCCGGGCTCGGGCCCACCGGATTCTCGTTGTTGTGCAAGAGCACCGGCGCCAGGGGAGCCGCGGCCCTGGGAGCCACCATGGCGAGCAGGTTGGCCCGTGGCAGCATCGCCGCCGATGCGCCCCCGATCCCGAAGGCCCGAACGAACGTGCGCCGGGAAACCGACACTGCCGAATCGCTACGCTTGTGCATCTCTCAGACCTCCAGAACCTGACCGAAGACCTCGGTCGCCCGCTCCATCTCGGCCATCGTGCCGATGGAGATTCGACAGTGGGTTTTCTCCAATGGCGGGAAGTCGCGTCCCACCCGGACGCCGTGCTCTCGACAGGCATCCCGGAAGCCCGCTGCCGGCCGGCGGATGTCGACGAAGATGAAGTTGGTCTGCGAGTTCATAACGCCATAGCCGGCGCGCTCGAAGAACTCGACCGTCATCTTCTTGACCTCGGAGTTGCGGGCCCGCTCGGAGGAAACGAAACCGGGATCCTGCACCGCCGCATGCGCTGCGATCTGTCCGAGCGAATTGGTGTTGAAGGTCAGCGCGTAACGTCGGAGCTTGGCGATCGTGTCCTGGTGCCCGACCCCATAGCCAATACGCATGCCTGCCATTCCGTAGGCCTTGGAAAACGTCCTCGACACAAAGAGGTTGGGTGTATCGAGCGCCAACTCCACCGCGCTCCGATACGCCGGGTCGGTGACGTACTCATGGTAGGCCTCGTCGATGTGAATGGCGGTGTCCGGTGATCGCCGGTGTACCTCGGCTACGAACGCAGCGATCGCGTCCCCGGAGTGGACCGTGCTTGTCGGGTTGTTGGGATTGCACACGAACACCAGTCCCGCTCCCTGCGCCGCTTCGGCCATCGCGTCCAGATCGAGTCGTCCGTCGCTGTCGATGGGAACCTCGCGCACCTCGGCACCCAGGTACCGAGCAACGCGGGCCGGCTGCCCGTACGTGGGGGTGGCAGTCAGCAGATAGCGCGAGGGGGAGGTGAACGCATGGACGCCGTTCTTGAGGATCTCGCCGGATCCAGCACCCAGAACGACGTTGGCCGGCTGAGCGCCGGTGCTCTCGGCGAGAATGGCCCGCAGGTCGGCCATCGACGGCGAGGTGTTGGTGGGATAGCGGTTGCCTAGCTCGAAGGCGCCGCGAAGGGCCTCGAGAGCCTTCGGCCCCGGGCCGAGAGGGTTCTCGTTGCTGCTGATCCGGATCTCGTCAGCCGCCACGGGCGGCACGACCAGGGGCTCATCGGCCTCGGCGAGGTGCTCGGCGACCAGGGCCTCACGTCCGCGCGCGCAGACGAACGCGCTAGAGAGGCTGGTGCCGGAACCAAGTCCGCCCATCAAGGCACGGCGCGACAGCGACATCGCTTCCTCCTGGGTCAGAGTGCTACGACCATTGGGTGCGAGCCGACCGGCCGGCACCCGGACTGCTGAAGGTGTAGCGCATCATTCCCTCCGCTGTCAAAGTAGCCGCATGCGCTTCGACGAAACCCTGTGCCAGTTGCTCCAGTGATACGGACGCTCGCGATCCAGAACTGCGAGCTCGAGACCTTCGGAATCTACGGCGAGGAACTGTCGACGCGTGAAGATGTGACGTTAGAAGTCGTGCATGCCTACCGGGGCGAGAGGCTACCGGATGCCGGGGAGATCGACATGGCCCTGGTGGGCGGAACACCGATCTCGGCCTACGAGACGGACGCTCACGAATTCCTGCGGCAGGAACTGGACTTGCTGCGTGAGCTGCTCGCGCGCCGGGTACCCCTGCTCGGAGTTTGTTGTGGTGCGCAGATGCTCGCCATGCTGCTCGGCGCGTCGGTCCGTCGCGCCGACGCCATGGAGATCGGAGGCTACCGGGCACGCCTCACGAGTACGGGCGTCACCGATCCCCTCCTCGCTGGATTCCCGCGCGAGCTTCCGGTCTTCCACTGGCACGGCGACACCTTCAGCGTTCCGCCGGGCGGCGACCTGCTGATCACGGGAACCGGCTGCCCGAACCAGATGTTTCGCGTCGGCCTGGTCGCCGGCCTGCAATTCCACCTCGAGACGCGCGCCGACGAGGCCGGTAGGTGGATCGACGCCTACGCCGACGAGCTCGCGGCAGCAGGCCGAACCGCGTCCGAAGTGCTGGACGAGGCGCGCGACTCGGAAGCCGAGCGTGAGCGCCTGGCTCGTTTGCTGATCACGAACTTCCTGGCCCTGGCGATCGCCCAGGGGCCTCGAGCCTAGGGAGGGCAAAGCCCTCACGTCGAGTGGAGGGGTACACCCGCCGGTACTAGGATGAGAGGATGCCGGGCACAAAAGGAGGAGCTGGATGCGAAGGATCTTGCCAATCTCACCACGAGCTGCCCGACGCCGGGGCGTGCTGCTCGGTGCGC
>JACZXM010000009.1 GCA_022571615.1 Acidobacteriota bacterium
CAATGACAATCTCGGATCTCGGATCCGCGAGGTTCCGCTCATGAAACTCGGGAAAGTAGATCGCTGCAGCCTCTAGAACTGTCTTGTTCATATCGACGCTGATCACTTTTTCAACGGTCGGATAGTCAAGGAGCCGATATACGGAAGCTCCACTGCAGTAACCAGCGTTTAGGACGGTCTTCACCTCTCCACCAAGGATTCGCATGGCACGATCGACGCTCTTGAACTCCCATGCGACCGCGCTCGCGCGCGTAGCGCACTGATGCCGATTGTTGATCCGCAGGTCTATCGCAGGCCCTCCGTCGTAGCTGGTCCAGTCTTCACTGCGGTCGACCACCTGCACGAGGCCATGAATGTCATGCTTGTTAAACAGCACCTCGTAAGGACTCGCCGCAGTGAAAGGAGGTGCGAAGGCAATCGCTGCCACACCCGTTCCGGCGCCCAGCGCCCCCACCAGCGGGCGCCAGATTTTACCGGTCCCCAAGATAAATAGGATCGCGAGCCCCGCAGAAGTAACCGCCGTCATGTAGGTCGCGGCCATTCCAAAGACCGGAACGAGGACCATGCCGTGGACAAAACCGGAGAGGACGTTCCCGATCGTGCTGACGGCATAGACCATTGCAATGTACTTCTCGCCCTTGCCGTAGAGCATGTTGAGAAACAGCGAGAAGGCCATGCCCGCGATGACCGAAGGCCCAAGCGTCATTCCGCCAAAATAAGTGAGGACCTCCCACCGCTCATGGCGCCCGTACAGCATCTCGCCCTTGGTGTATACGAATACGACGACCACGAGAATATTGATGAGCTGGCTGATCACGAAGAGCAAACGAGCCCGCCTGCCCATTCGCGTGGCAAGGTAGCTGCCCCCGTACGCGCCAACGGCCAGTCCGAAGAGAAAAATGGAGATGACAAAACTACTGGTGAACGCGGTCCCGCCGAGGACGAAGGTTGCCTCTCGCAACAGGGAGAGCTCCATCTGCAGCGACGAAATGCCGGCGAAGAACACCGCCAGAAACACGCACCAGATGTAGGCCAACGAAACCTCGCGGCCCTTCGTCGATTCCACCCTCACCCCCATCTCTTCGCAGAGAGAGCACGACTCGGCACGTTACTCTGTGACGACGACCGGACGCCCTGAACGCTGCCGAACGCTCGATTCGCGTCGCCAAATGCCCGCCACTTCCTTGCTCCCGTGGACCGCACTGGCCGGGCTCCAGACGAGCACGACGAGCGAAGCAGCCAGGAATACTGTCACCAGCAAGACCCTCACCGGGCGCATCAAACGCCTCAGTGGTTGAGGCAAACACGCGCGCATCGTCGCATGTCCGATGCGCGTTGACAAAGGACACGGCCCGACGACGGCACGTTTCTCTTGGCGGGTGGCAGGGCACATCCGTGGGCTTGCCCTTGATGTCCAGGAAGGCTCTGAGCTCGGCAGCTATGACACCGTAGCCATGTCCGGCGCCAGCTTCAGCGGCTGCCGGATACTGGAGTGAGCCCGCGTCTCGGCGTACGCCTCGAGCTCCTCGGCGACGGCGAACAGCAGAAGCGAAGCCTCCGCTCAACAACCGCTCTGCGATGGTGCATACTGTTTCAAAGTGGCTGTATTCGGTATGGTGCCGGATCAGCCCAGGCTCACCGACCCGGGCTCGACACGATGACAGCTACGAGGCTTCGGCGGCTCTACGGCGCGATGGGCATCATGATCATCGCCGCGCTGCTGCCCTACGTGTGCCGCGGGATGATGCTCATGCCCGCCACCGCTGCTGTCGTCCCGCACCATGCTGCACCGGATTCAAGTCATGTCACGTCGAGCTCCGCCACGTTGGCCACGGCTCCGCACGCGGGTGCGCACTGCACCGAATACGACTGCTGCTCGACCCCGAGCAAGCAACAGAATCGATTCCGGGCCGAATTGCCCGCGATCGCCGTTCAGGCAGCCGCATCACCGACGGCGCCGGTTGCCAGCATCTCGGCGCTCGTGCACGCCACGGCCGCGCGCCCCAATGCCGCTCCCCCCGGTATTCAGACGCCGCTGATCCTCTGAGTAGCTCCGCGCCGTGCGTCCGCCTTCCGGACGCGCGGTGACCTCGGATCGGCCCATGCCCGAATCGCCTCGTCGCCCCGTGTGGCGACATCCGGAGCTGCTCTCTCATGATCATCGTCTCGTCGACTCGCCGAAGCGTCCGCTTCGCCGCACTTGTCGCGGCCTGCCTTCTCTTACCGCTTGCGCAGGGCGCGTCGCTCGCACTCGCCAATCCACCATCCGCCGGTCGCGGCGGCTCGTTACCCTCGCGCACTCAGAGCCAGGCAAAGGCCAGCCTGGAAGCGCTCATCACAACTGCGCTTAGCGCCAACCCGGAGCTGGCAGCGGCGCGCTCCCGCCTGGCGGCCGCGCGGCAACGGCCAGCGCAGGCCCATGCTCTCCCCGACCCGTCGCTGGAGCTCGTGGTGCGCAACGTCGGCTTCCCCGAGTCCACCATCGGCAGCGAGATGATGTCGATCACCGGAATCGGTTTCACACAAGCGTTGCCGGCGGCAGGCAAGAGACCGTTGCGACGCGCCGTGGCGGAGCAGGGAATCGACGTGGCAGCGGCCCGAATCGAGTCCGTGCGTCGGCGGCTCATCCGTGACGTGGCCACCGCCTTCTACGAGCTTGCCTTCGTCACCGAGGCCATTCGCGTCGTCGACGAGACCAAGCGCCTGCTCACCGATTTGGAGGTCACCGCGGAGTCACGCTACGCGGTCGGCGACGGCATTCAGCAGGACGTGCTGAAGGCCCAGGTGGAGATTTCTGTTCTGCTCAACCGCCTCATCCAGCTCTTGCAGCAGCGCTCCAGCATCGAGACGCACATCAATCGTCTTCTGGGACGCTCCCCCTCCGATACGGTCGGCGATCCAGAATCTGAGACGTTGCCGCAGCTGGATCTCGATCTCGATGCCCTGCAGCGCGCCGCGGCGAGCTTCTCCGCCGTCCTGACCGTCCGTAGCGAGCAGATCGAGCATCAGCTGGCCACCGTGGAGCTGGCGCGCAAGGAGACCAAGCCTGATTTCGTTCTCGGCGGCTCCTGGATACATCGTGGCGCGCTGCCCGACATGTGGCAGCTCAATCTGGCAATCACGCTGCCTATCCGCAAGCAGCAGCGGCAGAACCGCGCCATCGAGGAAAGCCTCCAAGAGCTCGGGGCCAGGCGCCACGAAAGGGCCGACGCCGGCCTCGCCGTCGCCGAGCGCGTACGCGACAGCTATTTGCAGGTGAACCGTTCGGTGCAGCTCATCGCGCTGTTCCGCGACGGCATCATACCGCAGGCGCTCTTGAGCCTGGAGTCCGCGATGGCCGGTTATAGCGTTGGCAAGGTCGACTTTCTGACCGTGCTCAACAACGTGATTACGCTGCTCACCTACCGGCTCGAGCTAGAGCGTCAAACCGCCAGCGCGATGGCTTCGTTAGCCGAGCTGGAAGAACACGTGGGACGTACGCTCGGCGCCACCCCGGGGAGCGTGTGGCAGGACACCCAACCACCGCCGGCCGGGGAACCGGCGCCACCTGACGCCTCCGGATCGGTCGCCGTCAACGCGATCAGCTCCAATGGAGAGAACCGATGAAAATGGTCGAAGGAATCCTGGTTGGAGCGATCGTCGCCGCCACCGCGCTCGGAATCGCCTGGTGGCTGGGCTGGGTGAGCATAGCCGCGCCGCATGGCCACGAGGCGGCGGCAGAAGGCGCCGCCATGGACTTGGGGGGCGGCCGGCCCGCCGGGCAGCCAGTGCTCGATGAGGAAAAGGGCGGCATGAAACTGCCTGCCGAAAACGCGACCGGCGAGCCCGCATCTGGCATCGATATGTCCGGCAACGCAGTGATGATCTCGGCCGAGCGCCAGCAATTGATCGGCGTTCGCACCGCGACGGTTGCTCGCCGCAACCTCGAGCACCGGATTCGAACCGTCGGCAAGGTCGAGTACGACGAGACCCGTGTGGCGCACATCCATACCAAGGTCACCGGTTGGATCGAGAAGCTGCACGTCGACTTCACCGGCAAGCTCGTCGAGCCGGGACAGCCGTTGCTGGAGATCTACAGCCCGGAGTTGGTCTCGACCCAGGAGGAGTACCTTCTTGCGCTGCGAGCCCAGGAGTCGCTCGGCCAAAGTCAGTTCGAGGAGATCGCGCAGATGACCCGCAGTCTACTCGCGGCCACCCGCCGCCGGCTGGAGTTTTGGGACATCAGCGATGCTCAGATCGTCGAGCTCGAGACTCGTCGTGAGGCCGTCAAGACCCTCGCACTGTACTCGCCAATCCGCGGCTACGTGATCCACAAGAACGCCTACGAGGGTCAGTTCGTCGACCCCAAGACAGACTTGTTCACCATCGCTGACCTGCGGGAGGTGTGGGTAATGGCGGACATCTACGAACAAGATTTGCCGTACATCCATGCCGGCCAACGGGCGAGGATAACGCTCAGCTACCTGCCGGGAGCGAGCCTCAGCGGCCGGGTGGACTACGTGTACCCGTACCTCGAAGGAGCCACGCGCACCGTCAAGGCGCGGATCGTTCTGCCCAACCGGGACATGACGCTCAAGCCCGGCATGTACGCCAACGTCGAGATAATGGTTCAGCTGGGCGAGTCCTTGGTCATTCCTGAGGACTCCGTTATAGATACCGGTGAGCGGCAGGTCGTTTTCGTTGTCACGGGAGCCGGGCACTTCGAGCCGGTGAACGTGACCATCGGCGGTCGTTTCGGGGGCTTGCTGCAGGTGCTCGCGGGCCTGAACGAGGGAGACGTCGTAGTGTCCGGCGCCGCTTTCCTGGTGGATTCAGAGAGCAAGTTGCGGTCCGCGATGGGCGGGATGGACATGTCCCAGAACGGGCGCTGAGAGGACAGCCATGATCCACACCATCATAGCCTGGAGTGCCCAGAACAAGTTTCTCGTGGGGCTGGGCGTGTTCGCCGCCGTCGCGTGGGGTGGGTACGCGCTCTCCAACATGCCGCTGGACGCGATCCCGGATCTGTCGGACGTTCAGGTCATCGTCTTTACCGAGTGGATGGGTCGTAGCCCCGATCTGATGGAAGATCAGATCACCTACCCCATCGTCACCGCGCTGCTATCTGCCCCGAAGGTCCAGGTCGTGCGCGGCTACTCGTTCTTCGGCCTATCGTTCGTCTACGTGATCTTCGAGGACGGCACCGACATGTACTGGGCACGTTCGCGCGTGCTCGAGTACATGAACCAGGTCGGGGGTGCCCTGCCCGAGGACGTGGTGCCGACTCTGGGTCCTGACGCTACCGGCGTCGGCTGGGTGTTCGAGTACGCGCTGGTGGACCGAACGGGGAATCACGACCTCGGGCAATTGCGCAGCATCAACGACTGGTACCTACGCTACTGGCTCGAGGGGGTTCCCGGAGTAGCGCAGGTTGCGACCGTGGGCGGATACGTCCAGCAATACCAAGTGACGCTCGACCCCACCGTCCTGGCAGCCTACCAACTGCCGGTGTCCCGGGTCATCCAGTCGATCCGACGGAGCAACAACGACGTCGGTGGACGCGTGATCGAGCTCGCCGGGATCGAGTACATGGTGCGCGGACGAGGCTACATCAAGGGGGTGGAGGACCTGCGGGATGTCACTGTAGGCACTGACAACCAAGGGACCCCGATCCTGCTCCGAGATATCGCCACGATCGGTCGAGGGCCGGATATCCGACGCGGCCTGGCGGAGCTCAACGGCGAGGGCGAGACCGTCGGCGGCATCGTCATCATGCGTTACGGGGAGAACGCCCTCGGGGTGATCGAGCGCATCAAGGCCAAGATCGAAGAGGTGCAGGACGCGCTACCCGAAGGGGTGGAGATCGTAACCACCTATGACCGCAGCGATCTGATCCATCGCGCCGTTGGGAACCTCAAGGAAAAGTTGATCGAGGAGAGCCTCGTCGTCTCGCTGGTGTGCTTGATCTTCCTGTTCCATGTGCGCTCCGCGCTGGTGGCGATCTTGCCGCTGCCGGTGGCAATCCTGATGTCGTTCACCGCCATGTACTACCTCGGCATCAACTCCAACATCATGTCGCTGGGAGGAATCGCGATCGCCATCGGAGCCATGATCGACGCCGCGATCGTGATGGTGGAGAACGCTCACAAACGCCTCGAGCAATGGGAACAGATGCCGGAGCAGGATCGACCCTCGCGTACCGAGGTGATCATCGACGCGGCCAAGGAGGTGGGCAAGCCGCTGTTCTTCTCGCTGCTGATCATCACCGTGTCGTTCATCCCGGTGTTCACGCTCGAGGCGCAGGAAGGCCGATTGTTCAAACCCTTGGCCTTCGCCAAGACGTTCTCGATGTTCTTCGCAGCGATGCTCTCGGTGACCTTGGTGCCGTTGCTCATGGTGCTGCTGGTGCGCGGCAAGATCGCCCCGGAGCGCAAGAACCCGATCTCCCGCCTGCTGATCTGGATCTACGCGCCGATCGCCAAGCTGGCGCTGCATCTGCGCGCGCCGGTGATCCTGCTGGCGATCGTTTCACTTCTGGCCTCCTGGCCCGCCTTTCAGTCGCTGGGATCGGAGTTCATGCCGCCTCTGTGGGAAGGCACGTTCATGTACATGCCGATGATGCTTCCCGGAGTCTCGATCGCCGAAGCAGGCCGCGTCGTGCAAACGCAGAACAAGATCATCCGGACGCTGCCGGAGGTCGAGATGGTCTTCGGCAAGGCGGGAAGGGCGCGCACCGCCACCGACCCGGCGCCGGTCGCCATGATCGAGACCATCATCTCGCTCAAGCCAAGGGAGGAATGGCGTCCGGGCATGACCCCTGCCCGGCTGGAGTCCGAGCTCGACTCGATGCTCCAGCTTCCCGGCGTCATGAACACCTGGACGATGCCGATCAAGGGACGCATCGACATGCTCTCGACCGGGATTCGAACCCCGGTCGGAGTCAAGATCTATGGGCCCGATCTGTCCGTGGTGCAGACGATCGGCGAGCAGATCGAGAGAGTGCTGCGCAATGTCCAGGGCAGCCGCAATGTCGCAGCGGAGCGCGTTGCCGGCGGGTACTTCCTCGATTTTCACATTCGACGCGACGAGGCGGCGCGCTACGGGCTGAACGTGGAGGATGTCGAGGAGCTCGTCGAGACGGCGATCGGAGGCCGCAACATTACCCAGACGATCGAGGGCCGCGAGCGCTATCCGATCAATGTGCGCTACGCCCGGGAGCTGCGCGACAACCCGGAACGCCTCGGGCAGGTCCTGGTGCACACACCCAGCGGGGCTATGGTTCCGATGAGCCAGCTCGCCGACATCGAGCTGACCACCGGCCCACCGGTAATCAAGAGCGAGGACGGACAGCTGGTGGGCTACGTGTTCATCGATGTGGCCGGGCGCGACATCGGAGGATTCGTCGCCGAGGCCCAGCAGGTGGTCGCCGACAACGTCAGGATCCCCAAGGGCTACACGCTGCAATGGAGCGGGCAGTTCGAGTACATGCAGCGCGCAAAGGAGCGGCTCGTCTACGTCATCCCCCTGACACTGGCAATCATCTTCCTGCTGCTGTACTTGAACTTCGCCTCCGTGCCCGAGGCGTTGATCGTGATGCTATCGGTGCCGTTTTCGCTCGTCGGGGCAGTCTGGCTGCTGTGGTACCTGGAGTACAACCTGAGCGTCGCGGTCGGGGTCGGCTTCATCGCCCTTGCGGGGGTCGCCGCCCAGACCGGCGTGGTGATGATCGTCTACCTCGACGAGTTCTACGAGCGCTATCGAGCCCAAGGCCGGCTGACCTCGCGGGAAGCGCTCATCGAGGCCGTTCTGCACGGCTCGGTGCAACGCGTTCGGCCGAAGATGATGACCGTAACAGCGATCACGGCGGGCTTGTTGCCGATCATGTGGAGCCAGGGATCCGGCGCCGACATGATGAAGCGCATCGCGGCCCCCATGATCGGCGGAATGATTAGCTCCACGATCCTGACGCTCCTGGTAATCCCGGTCCTGTATGTCATGTGGCGCGGTTGGCAGCACCGCAAGGAATGGCGCGAGATGGAGGATCGTACATGAGCACTGCGCCACCATCCGTTCTTGGGGGTCAGGTTAGTTCTTCACCCGACTCGAGACTCGGGCCGAGGGGATCCGGCGCGGCGCAGCACGACGAGGGCGTTCGTGGCAGCGAGCAGAACGGCGACGGTGAGCGAGAGCGCCGAGGCCGAGATGACGCGCGCGCTGCCCGAGTACAGCCCGAAGGCGAGACCCGGTACGCCGAGGCTCCAGCAGGCCAGCACGAGGTGCTGGAGCGGCCGGAGTGGCATGCGGTTGAGCGACGGTTGCGGCGGGTGCCCGGTGCGCACGAACGTGTCCGTCCAGGCGATCAGCGGCAACAGGCGGGAGCCGACACCGACGATGATCTGGCCGAGAAAGCCGAGCAGGCCGAACGTGCCGTAGACCCAGATGAGCTGCAGCTCGAGCGTCGAGGGCGACAGCAGCAGCAGCCCGGTGCCGATACCCGCCGTCGCCAGCAGGTAGGCGATTGCCTGGAGGGCGTGCGCGGTCCCGGGGTCGGGTCGCCGCAGGTCCTTCGGGGGCGGACGACGGTTGCGCAGCATCCAGATGACCTGCCCGACGAAGGTGGCCACACCGCCGAGGCAGAGCGCTGCGGCAGCCAGGGCGACCCCGGCCGGCAGCTCCAGCGACAGGGAGAGGAAGAGCGCTCCGGCGCCAGTCTGTAGCAATAGGATACAAGCCCACTGCGCACCGACGGGCGGCATCGCGGCCGGTAGGATCATCGGTAGCAGGCGGCCTCCGAGCCCTACGACCATCATCAGCGCCCAGCCGATAGCGGCGAGGTGGGCGTGCGCGTAGACGCTCGTGAGCACGGCGCCCGGGAGCACGTTGAGCCCGAGCTTGCCAAGGCCGGCCAGCGAACCCCAGATCCCGGCCGCGAGGATGTTGAAGAAGGCCAGCCCCACCGCGACCACGACCACCTGCGGGATGCGCGCGTCCCGTAGCGACGACAGCACGCGCCAGCAGACCTGCCCGATGCCCAGGAGCACCATCGCGGCGGACCAGACCATGCCGCTGTAGGCGTCGATCCAGAAGTGGCTCACCATCCCGGCGACGCCGACGAGATAGAGAACGCAGGCGACGATGTCGGGGCCGCGCGCCGGGATGGTCGTGCGCAGCGCCACCGGTCCGACGAGGTAGATCCAGCCCAGGATGGACGAGCTGATCCAACCCAGCGTGACCAGGTGCACGAGCGCGATCGTGCGCGGATGATAGAAGAAGCCGGAGATGGTGTTGGGGGCGATGGCGAGCGTCAGCAGGGCAATGATCAGCGCGGCGTGGCCGGCGGCCAGGTAGATGGCGGGAACCAGGCGCGGCGGCAGTCGCTGCACCCGATCGGCTCGAGCTGGTTTGGCCTCCGGCGTTGGCGTCTCGCTCACGCCGCCGATTCTAGTGTCCCGCGCCGTAATCGGCTTGCCACACGCCAGACCTATCAGCGTTCTTCGGCACCCGCGGGTGTCCGGCATCGGCCTCGGCAGGCATTACCTCTGTTTGAGTATTCCTGTTTAAGAGTCTGATATCGTCATAAATTCGCAGCCGCCGAGCGGACTCCGACCCTGTGCCGCAGGGCTGGACCAGGCCCAGAGCAGCGAAGACTGCCGGCTGCTGTTGCTGCACTGGTCATCTGGGGGGTATCGCTGTTGTGGAACTCGACCGCGGTGCCCACCGGGACAACGAGGATGTGGGGACGAAAGTCGAGACCCTTCGAAGAGCTGTTTCGCACCTGTTCAGACCTAACGAAACTCCAGCCCCTCGGCAGGAACATGGACCTCTTCCTGACGCCGCTTCTTGTCGTTGACACTCCACACCTCGAGCGTGTAGTCGCCGGGTGGCACCATGATCTCGAAGCTGCCATCCGATTCTGCCACGGTGGCGTAGGGCGTATCGACGACGACGATGTAGGCCTCCATTTCCGGGTGCACGTCACACAGCACGGCGTACGCACCCGCCTGTTCGAACACGTAATCGGTCGTCCAGCCCTCGATCGGCTGGGCCACGTTGAGCACGGTCTCGTCGTTGGCCAAGTCGAACAGGTGGACGTTGTGCAGCAACGACTCGCCGTTGCGGAACGTCACCGTCTGCCCGACGCGGACCAATAACACACCGGGCTCGAACGCCTTGTTGACCTGGTTCAGGACCGCTGGTTCGGCCGGCGCCGGGGCGCTGACGTTGGCTGCCGGTACCAGCATGACGACCGACGGGAAGCCACGGCTGGCCTTGGCGACCTTGTCGGCCGCCACGACGCCATCGTCACCGCCGGGCAGCGCCCACGCGGAGCCAACCGCCAGAGCGCCGATCGCCAGAATCAAGGTCAGCCCGAATGGTCTATGTGTCCCTTGCATCTCAACCTTGCCTTTCTTGAGCATTGCTGTCACTCGTTCCTCGTAAGAGGGCCGCATCAGAACGCGAAATCGAACGTCAACCGATAGCTGTCACCCAGCTCTAAGTCGTTGTACAGAGCCGCGTCGAAGGTGGCCTTGACGTTGGCGCGGATCAGGGCCGTCACACTGGGCACCCAGCGCTCGATGTCGCGGAACGGGTCCGGATAGTAGCCACGCTCGTAGCGCAGCGAACCGACCAGCCAGGGGTAGAGGACGTAGTCCGCCTGTGCGAACCAGACTTTGAAATCCGTCTCGGCGTCGTGCAGCAGTCGCGGGCTCATCTGCGTCTTGCCCCACATGTAGGCGCCGTACAGATTGAGCCTCCCCCACCAGATGTCGATGTCACCACCGATGCGGGTGAAGTTCTCGTCGACCAACATGCCGGCGGGATCCTCGACCATCCCGTGGTCGTCGTCGTGGTCAGGCTCCGCAGAGGCGACCCGGAACATGCCATCCATGTCATGACCCGCGCCCTCGTCGGCACCCCCGAACAGGAACGGCGCCTTGCCGTGGTACCCGAAGGCTCCGAGCCGGACCGAGTTGTCCTCCCAGTTGTTGGTCACCGCCGGGGCGCTCCCAGGATCTCCCAGCACCGACATGCCCCCGATCTTGTAGGAAGCGCGCCAGTACACGTCCTTGGCCGAGTTGTTGTCGTTGTACCCCGTGGCCCCGAAGTTCCCGGAGCCATTGCCGTTGACGACGCCGACCGCGTACTCGAAGCCACCGCTGCCGCCGAAGCCGCTGACGGCACCGTAGAGCTCCAGGCCCTGCTGCGGGGTAGAGAGCGCGAAGCTGCCACCGTGGCCGTGGCCGCCGCCCAGTCCGGGCGGTAGCAGGCTCATGTCGTCGTGGTCACCCATCCCGTGGTCGTCATTCTCATCCTCGTCGGCATCCCCAAGACTGGACAAATAGTCGACCCAGGAGTCCAACGGGAAGGTGGCCGTGTTCATCAGGTAGTCGGTCCGGGTCAGGCGCAGGTTGCTGGAGAACGGAACCGCCGCCGGCTCCATCTGCCCCAGCCTGACGTTGACCAACGAGGACCCGAACAGGCCGTTGAGCTGCGCGTACAGTCGGTGAACGTGGGTCGGCGCGCCGGGGGCGACGAGGTTCACGCGTCCGAACCAGGACAACGTTCCACCGAGCGTGCCGCCGGTCAGCAGCGCGACATTGCTCGGGGTTCGGAAGTCCGTCTTGATCGTGCTGTCGGGCTCGTAAACCGTCTCATTCTCGATCAGGAACGCTACCGGTGGCAGATACGGGATGTCGCTTGGCCAGATCGCGTCCGGCCACAACCGCCTCCAGGGGTCGGCGCCGAGCTTGACGTTCTCGTCCTTGAGGTAGTCCTCGTCTCCCCCCGGCATTCGATAACCGTTGTTCCGAAACGCCTTGCCGAAGGCATTGAGCTTCGGATAGGCAACATGGCATGTCGCACAACTGGTGTTGTACTTGCGGGAAAATACCGGGATCGCCTCCGCCGGCGTGCTCACGCTGACAACCAAGAGCGCCAACCCGGTCCCGATCCCGATGCTTGAGAGGCTCCTGCGGGAACCCATCATGCTCCTCCTTGTTGCAGCCGAACGGCCGTGGGTCTCGGACTCCACGACCATGGAAGAGCAAGAGATGTGCCAGGCGCGCCGGATTCGGATATGAGGATCTGCGAAACTTGAATCGGCCCGTGAACAAAGGGGTTGCGGGCTCGCGGACCCACCCCCGACCGGGTGCGCGCGCCGCGATCGCCGCCGGCACCCTGTAGCGTTCCGTTCCAGGTGTTACGAATCGTAACAGTGCGCGATCGTCGCGCCGCAACGCTTGCATTTCTGCAAGGGAGGCGTACGCGATCAGCGCTCGATGCCGTACCGTCGCATCTTCTCGTAGAGCGTCTTACGAGCGATGCCCAGACGGCGAGCCGCCTCCGACTTGTTGTTGCCGCTCTCGCGCAGGGCCCGCCGGATCGCTGCCTCTTCCGCCCCCGCGAGCGAGGGACTGCTTCCCGCGGCGGTCATGTCCGCAGCGATCTCGGAAGCGACGCGCCGTCGTGGGCGACCCGTAAGGTGACGTCGGATGTCGTTGACCGAAATCGTGCGCTCGACCCCCATCGCCACGCAACGCTCGGCCAGGTTCGCAAGCTCACGCACGTTCCCCGGCCAATCGTGAGCCAATATCAGATCCGCCGCGTCGGGCTCGATTCCCTCCAGCATCTCACCCTCCGACGCCGCCGTATCCAGAAAATGTCGAAACAGCGGCAGGATATCCTCGCACCGCTCGCGCAACGGCGGTAGATGGATCTGCAGCACGCTGATCCGGTAGTACAGGTCCTCGCGCAGGGCGCCGTTCTCGAGAGCCTCCCCGAGGTCACGGTTGGTGGCCGTGATGAGCCGAAAATCCACCTCGACCTCGTCGGTTGCACCGACCGGACGGACTCGCTTTTCCTGTAGTACCCGCAGCAGCTTGGCCTGGACCCCCACCGGCATCTCGGTGACCTCGTCGAGCATCAGCGTGCCGCCATCCGCCCTCCGGATCAATCCCTGCCGCGCCTCCGTGGCCCCCGTGTACGCACCTCGAAGCGCGCCGAAGAGCTCGCTCTCGATCAGCTCGGCGGGAAGACTGGCGCAGTTCACCGGAACGAACGAGCTCTCGGCTCGGGGTCCCGCGAAGTGCACGCTTCGAGCCACGACGTCCTTGCCGGTACCGCTCTCGCCGGTGATCAACAGGCTGGCCTTGGACCTCGAAGCGGCGATCATGCCCTCCAGAACACTTTGCATTGATTCCGCACCGGCGATGAAACTGTCGAACCGATAGCGACTCTCCATCCCCTGTTGGAGCGTATCGACCCGAGTCCGAAGCCCGCGCATGCGTGCCACTCGCTCGACCGCAAGCAACAGCTCGTCCTTGTTGAAGGGCTTGGTGACGTAGTCGGCGGCTCCCTGTTTCATCGCCTGGACGGCGTTGTCGATGGTCCCGAAGCCGGTCATCACGATGACCTCCGTACCGGGCCACCCGCTCCGAATCGCCTCCAGCAACGCCATGCCATCCATCCCCGGCATCCGTACATCGGTCAACACGACGCAATCCTCACCCTGCTCCCGCAGCCACCCGATGGCGGCCTCGCCGTCACTTACGGAGGCGACCGAATAGCCCGCTTTGTCGAACAGGCGAACGCAGGTCGTCCGCATGACCTCATCGTCTTCGACCACCAGAATGCTTGGCTTCATCGTCATCCGTCGGTCCCGGGACCCGAAGCGCACGGCAGCTCGGCGCGCATGATCGTGCCGCGATGATCGCTGCGGCGCACGGCAAGCGTACCGCCGTGCTCGCTGACGATGTTGTAGCAGATCCACAGGCCAAGCCCGGTGCCTACGCCGGGGGCCTTGGTGGTAAAGAAGGGTTCGAAGATGCGATCCCGAATCTCGGGGTCGATCCCGCTGCCGGTGTCTCGAACCTCGAGAAACGCCCTGAAC
The DNA here is from genome assembly GCA_022571615.1 of Acidobacteriota bacterium. Lineage (GTDB taxonomy): Bacteria > Acidobacteriota > UBA890 > UBA890 > WLXD01 > JACZXM01. The sequence continues at coordinate 13,871 of JACZXM010000009.1, forward strand.
TCCTGTCGGCGCCCTGTACTGCCTCCGCTCCGCCAACGAGTGCGTTCAGAGCCGAGCTTCACTCTTACCTCACCTCCTTGGGGCATCGCGTCGGCGGCGTTGCGCGCCAGATTGAACACGACCTGTTCGAGCTCGTTGCGATTGCCACGCACGCGAACCGGAGACGGAGGCAGCTCCACGACGATCTCGACCCCACGCAGTGACAGGTCGTGCCGCAACAGCCCGGCGGCGCGCTCGGCCAGATCGCGTAGGTCCAGCATCTCCTTGTCCTGTGTCGACGGGCGCGAGAAATCGAGCAGGTTGGCCACGATCTGCCGCGTCCGCTCCGCCTGGCTGATCACCGCACGCAGACTGTCGGCGATCTCCTCGCCAGACGCCGCGCCCCCGGCGAGCACCTCGTCCAACGCCATCTCGCTACGCACCAGGATGGCTCCGAGCGGCGTCCCGAGCTCGTGCGCAATGCCCGCGGCAAGCTGTCCGACCGCGACCATTTTCTCTTGCTGAACAAGTCGTTGCTGTGACTCGCGCAGCTCCCTGGTGCGCTCCTGAACCATATCCTCCAGCCCGTGCGCGTACTGCTCGATCTCGCCTTCGCGCCGCGCGATCGACTCGGCCATGGCCGCGAACGCCCCGGCCAGTTCCTCGAGCTCGTCGTTGGTATCCACCTGGGGCGGTTTGCCGTACTCTCCGGCTGCCAGCCGCGCCGCGCCCTTCTGCAGCTCACGGATCGGCGAGGTGAACTGGTGTGCCGCCAAGAAGGCCAGGATCCCAGCCACCAGGAGCGTCAGCGCAGCCGCACCGAGCACCACCTTCTGCACCTGAACCACCGGCGCAGACAGGATCTCCTCGGGCACCGAGCTGATCACGACGTAGTCGCCCATTTGTGGCTGCCCGGCGCCGAACAGGGGCGCGTACGAGATCACCCACCCGGGAGCTTCAAGCAGGCCGCCACCGCCAGCGAGGATCCGTTCGGCAATCTTCGCCCCGAACTCTTCCTGCAGGGTGCTGCCCGACTGTGTCGCCAGCCGAGGGTTCCCGTCCGTCTTGCTTGCCGAGTCGTGAACGTAGTGCCCACCTGGCCCGACGAGCAGAACTCGCTGTCCAGTGACCGCACCGCTGCTGTCGAGCAACTGCAGAATCGCAGCCGCGTAGACATCGGCCACCAGCAGCGCCGGGTCGGCGGCATCCCGGACGCCGAGTGAAATCACGAAGCTGAACGCGGATACCAGCCGGGGCTCGCCGGGACGCTCGTCGATCGGGGGCGGACGCAGTTCTACCGGAACGAATTTCAACCGGTCGCCGATCCCCTCCTGGAGCATGCCCCGGTAGAACCGGTAGCCGGTCGACCGCCAACGACCCGCAGGAATCACCACCGGCCCCTGATATGTCCGGACAACGTGTGCAAGCTCGGTGCCGGTCGAATCCAGGACGCGAAATCGATAGTAGTGGGGCTTGCTCGATAACAGATCGTGAAACAGCGAAGCCAAAGACGGGCCGGCCTCCTGGACGCCGCCGGTCGACTCGAGAACTGTCTGCAGCAACCTCGACTTGGCCAGGAAACCGAGATCCTGTCGCACACCCCGCAGCAGAATCTCGACCTGTGCCTGGAGCTGCTCGACATGCCGTCGTTGCTCCAGAATCGCCGACGTGCGCAGGGAACGCAGGTGCTGGTCGGCCGCATACCAGCCAACCAGCGCCAACGGAGCACCGGACAGGAGCAAGAAGGCGATCGCCAGCTTGGTACGAATCCGCAGCCGACCGAACAGGCGGTTCGGATTCCAGCGCTGTCTGGCGGAGCTGTTGAGACTGCGTGTCGCCATCGTCGGCGTCCCTGAGATGCTAGCTCATCATCGCAATGGCGCTCAACTATACCGCGACCCTCGTCGACGAGAACCGGCATCATCGATCCACTCAAACACCGAAGACACCATGGTGCGAGACCTACCTATTACCTAGGATACGGCTCGACGAAATCCCCGAGCGACTCAAGATCGAGTACCCTGATCGGCGGCCCGCCGGTGGTCCTTTGTGGCTACTTGGTCCGTCCGAAGAGCTTAGGGATCAGGAAGGCCGCCCAGGTGGCGGTGGCCGCGAGGAACAAGACCGCCGCGACCTGCCGAGTTGTTGCCAACCCGGGAGCCCGGCGCCTGAGGGGCATACTCATGGGGACCATACCGGATAGCCCGACGAATGGTGCCACCGATCGAAAAGGCCGATTACCCCCAACAGCGCCAGATTCACGAACAGGAGCGGTGCGAACAGCGGCGCGCCGTGGATGAAGTTCTCGTAGAGGCTGGATGCCAGCCCGTTGACGTTGGCCGACAGGTGCAAGGCGAAGCCGATGACACCGACAATCGCTTGCAGCGCCATCACTGCGAGGCAGGTGCGCCAAAAGGGTTTCTCCTGCTCAAACAAGGCGAGCAGGAGAAACCCGACCCCGAGCGCGCTGCTCACCACCGGTATCCACTCCGCGCGCTGGAAGAATCCGTTCTGCGCATGATCGGTGAGCGTCAACACGAAGTTTCCGGCGAAGCCGCCAAGCGCGAAAAAAACGACCCACTGTCCCCATTCAGCGCAGCGATTCGGAACCATGCGACCCATGAGCAGCAAGAAGCCGAGGCCACAATAGGCCAGGGGGGCGACAAAGGGCGCCGTGTACACCAGGCTGGCGATCGTGAAACGAAGGAAGAACTGGCTCTGAAGGTGAAAAAAAAGACCAGCGACCCCGACCGCGATCGAAACGCCGCCGATCAACAGCCCGGCGATGCGGGCGCCCCCGCTGCCAAACGGCGTCGTGGTCGATCGCCGTTGCTTGCCGATCTCGACGAAGAAACAAGTCGCCAGCAGCAGCGCCGCGATGATCGAGAACCACAAGGGAATCCACTCGGCCGGATGACGGAAGCGGTTGATCGAGTGCGCCAGCCAGATATCGATGCTCAAGAAGGCGTAGTTGGATAACACGAAGCCTTCGAGCACGAACGGCTTGAGCCTCTGCCAGGTCGCGGGCGACGAGCCGTCGGACGTGGAGGCGGGCGTCGTCTCGACGGCACCTGCCATCAGCGGCGGGCGCGCAGTGCTTCTGCCATCTCGCGCAACTCCGCTAGCTTCAGGAGCAGCTGATAGTTGCCGTGCCACTGCACGAAGTCGGCGCCGCCCATGAAGGCGCCATGCTTGGCCGTGCGGCCAAAGTAGTGCCAGGTGTCGAAGTAGACGAACTCGATCTTCTCGTCGAATGGCTCGGGCGACAAGAGCCCCTCGGCGCGCAGCTCGTTCATGATCTGCTCGGCCTGACGCACTTTCTCGTTGGTGGCGACGAGAACGACCTCGGCTTCCTGGTAGAAGCGGTCGACATGGGTCTGAGCGTGGCATTTCAGACAGATTTCCTTCATCTCGACCTGTCCTTGGCGATAGTTCGGGCGCCGCTCGGAAACCGCTGCGAACAGCCAATACGAGAGGCGCTCGGTTGTGTCGTGGGTAACCCCTTGGCCCTCGAGTCCGCTCATGTGGCATGTGGCGCAGGTCGGCACCGGCATGTCGCGGGTGGTGAGCTGCTTGGGCTCCGCCCGCAGGTTCATGGACGCCTTCTGGGCGTTGTACAGCACACCGTGCTTGGACTCGTTGTAGATCTCGATTTGGGAGTGGTCGGGGCCCATGTGGCACTGGCCGCAGGTCTGGGGCTCACGCGCCAACGCGATCGACGTCGAGTGGCGTGAGTGGCACTGGGTACAGCTACCGATCGAGCCATCGGCGTTGGGGCGACCGATCTCGTGGCAGCCCAGGCAGCCGGTCTCGATGGCACCGGCGCCTTCGAGTCGCGCCAGCTCGTTAGCCGGCCGGTCGACGGCGCCGGGGTGGTACTGCTCGCCCAGCGCCACCATCTCGGCACTCATTCCCTCGGTGCCGAGCACCGCGGCCCACGCCGGCAGGGCATGACGACTGCGCTCGTACTGGTTGTATTCAGTGGTGTGGCATTGGCGGCAGTTGGCCGAAGTGACCTGCGCCACGATCGAAAAGCCGTTGTGATCGGATCCTGCCTGGCTATCGAGGGCGCGATGACAGTCAAAACAAGAGACCGCGGCGGCGGCGTGCTGGCTGGTCTCGTATTGCCACACGATGGCCGACGTCTCATTGAGGTGGCACGCAGCGCACTTACCCGTCGCCCGAACGAACTCCGGTGTCGGGCCGGTCAGCTCGGCCGCGGGGCGAAGCGCGTTGACCACCAACGCAGCCAGCACCATCGACGTGCCGATGAAAATGGCGATGAAAACGGATCGAAAAGACATGGAGGCAGCTTAAGTCGACAGTACCCGCGGGAGCAACGCCGAGACCCTAGCCTCCGGCCTCCCGTCCTGATCAAACGGAGGTGTCGCATTGGAACCTGGCGGGAGTCGACACGGGTATTGCGAGCTGGTAACGGCAGACTGAAAAGGGACCGCGTGGCGGGTTGAAAAGGGACCCCCTCCAGAG
>JACZXM010000341.1 GCA_022571615.1 Acidobacteriota bacterium
TGGCCAACTACCTGTTCATGGGTGACCTCAACACGATGGGAATGAAGTACCCGTTTGACCGCAACATCGTCGCAGCCACGGAGCTGCGCAAGCTCGATCGAGAGGCGCGCTACCGGAAGATGCGACGACTGAGCAAGGACGCGCCCGCGTCTTGGTCAAACGGCAGCGGAAGTAGCTTCCCGCCCTCCAACCTCGACCACGTCGTGGCCTCGGAGCATCTGCAGTTCCGGCAGTTCAACGGCAGCGACGTGACTGTGCTGGGCTGGCCAAAGCAGAAAACGGTCGCGGCTCAGGACCGCTGGATTGCCGAGTTTTCACAATTTCAGACTGTCTTCGACGAATGCGTCCCCGTTGTAGAACCCCCTGCGTATCAGACCTTCTGGACCTCGAAGTACAGCATCCCGTGATCTGTAGCGCTCGTCCCGCAACTCCCGAATACTTCCGACGCGAGGCTCCGATTGGTCCTATCTGATTGCACGCGGAAAGCGCGTTGCTTCAGGCTTGTGTCTCTCTCAGCAGTCATGATCAGCGTAGTGTTCGCTGGGGCGCGATCAACCTGGCTGGTTGGTAACGAGTTGGTAACAATGGCCGAAAAAGCCTGATGTAACGGCCAATCGACAGTACTCAGGATAGCAGTCGCGCTGTGAGAGTCGTCGATAGCGGCTATAATCTTTATGCTGCAAGCCACGGGGGGCGCGGTCTGCCAGCCCCACACTGCGAGCGTCAAACAAGGACGACTACCCTATCGCTGAGTCTGGTCCGCGGCGCACTTCGTTTTCGATCCGTTGCGCCCGGCTCGTGTCGACCACACACGGCACCCGGGTGGTGCCCCGCATCGAAGAAGCTCGAATTGGCCGCCAACAGCCATCACGGTAACGGTGTCCACCCTGCTCAGGATCTCGCCTGGCGCGTCGGTGGGCCCCAGGGTAGCGGTGTCGACACCGCGGCGTTGATCTTCCAGCGTGCCTGCGGCATCGCTGGCCTTCACCTGTACGGTCGCCGCGAGTACTACTCCAACATCATGGGGCGCCACAGCTACTACGATGTGCGCGTCTCGGACATTCCCAAGACCTCGCATCGTGACACCCTCGACCTGCTGACCACGTTCGATTCCGAGACCCTCACCCGGCATATCCTGGCGGTTCCCGAGGGCGGGGGTATCGTCCACACCGTGGCTGACGGCGATGTCGCGCTCGACAAGATCGTGTTTCTCGATCAGCGCTATCGCGACGACCTGACCGCTTACCTCGCCGAACGGGATCTTCCGGCCAGCACCGCCGGGCTTCTGGAGGATGCTCGCAACCGCGGCGTCAACTGCTTCGCGATCGAGTTCGACGATATCATCGAGCGGCTCATCGAAGCGCTCGAGATTCCGCACGCGCTCGCAGCCCGGACTAAGAACACGCAGGCTGTGGCTGTCTCCACCGCCTTGCTCGACTTCAAGCGGGTCTATGTCAAGAAGGCGCTCGAGAAGCAGTGGCCCGGGCGTCAGAAGATCATTGATCTCAACGTCGAGGCCGTCGAACAGGCCTACCTGTACGTCGATGCGCAGTTCGATCGGAGCGATTTCTCCATCGACCTGGACGCCGCCGAGACGCCGGAGAAACGCATGCTCGTGAACGGCAACCAGGCGGTGGCAATGGGCAAGATGGCCGGCGGGCTGGCTTTCCAGAGCTACTATCCGATCTCGCCGGCCACCGACGAGAGTGCCTTCCTGGAAGCGCACGAGGAGTTCGGTACCCGCGACGGAGGACGGACGAACGTCATCGTGGTGCAGACCGAGGACGAGATCTCCGCCGTGACCATGGCCCTGGGCGCCGCGCTCACCGGCGCGCGCAGCTCTACTGCAACCTCCGGGCCCGGGTTCGCGCTCATGACCGAAGGCCTGGGTTGGGCCGCGATGAACGAGGTGCCCTTGGTGCTGACGCTCTGGCAGCGTGGGGCCCCCTCGACCGGAATGCCGACGCGGACGGAACAGGGTGACCTTCGGTTCGCCGCCGCGGGCTCGCACGGCGATTTTCCGCTGATGATGATCGCGTCCGGTGACGTGATCGAGGCCTTCTACGACGCTGCCCAGGCGTTCAACTACGCCGATCGCTACCAGACCGTCGTGCTGCATATGCTCGACAAGGCGCTGGCGAGCACCTCGCAGACGATCCCCTACTTCGATTTGGACCGGATTCCGATCGAGCGGGGCGAGATCGCCGAGCCCAGGAACGCGAGCGATGCCGGCGCGTTCCGGCGCTTCGTCGTGACCGAGTCGGGAGTCTCGCCTCGCACGATGCTCGGCCAGGCCGGCAATGCGCACTGGACCACCGGCGGTGAGCACACCGAGCAGGGCCGGGTGACCGAGGATCCGGTGGTGCGCGAAGCGCAGATGGAAAAGCGCCTGCGCAAGATGGAGCTGGCGCTGCGCGAGATCCCGCTCGAGGAAAAGGTCAAGATCTACGGAGACCACCAAGCCCAGTTCACGATCCTGAGCTGGGGAACGAACAAGGGCGCCATCCTCGAATGTATCGAGCGCCTCGAGGCGGAGGGCGTGGCGGCGCGCTTTCTGCACGTGAGGCTGATTCTCCCGTTCCCAAAGACAGAGATAGAGGAGCTGCTCGCGAGTGCCGGCCCGCTGGTAATCGTGGAAGCGAATTTCTCGGGCCAATACGCGCAGATTCTGCGCCAGCACACCGGGATCCAGCCGGATCACCTGGTGGTGAAGTACAACGGCCGGCCGATTTCCGCCGAAGAGCTCTACCGCGCATTGGCGCAGATCCGAGCCGGTAAGGCCGGAGCCCGCGTGGTGCTGCGTAACCCTCACCAGTAACAGGTGCGTGAATGACTACCGCCATAGACGACGCCAAGACGTTCAAGGCGAAGGATTTCCAGCAAGCCCACGCCAACGACTGGTGCCCCGGTTGCGGCGACTTCGGCATCCTCAACGCGATGCATCAGGCCTGCGCCAAGCTCGGTCTGGACCCCTCGAAGGTCGTGACTGTCGGCGGCATCGGCTGCTCCGGCAAGGCGCCCTACTACATGGGCACCTACGGGGTGCATACCCTCCACGGCCGGCCGATTCCGTACGCCACCGGCATCAAGCTGGCGAATCCGGACCTCACCGTGCTCATCGCCGGCGGCGACGGCGACGGGCTCGGCATCGGGGCAGCGCACTTCGTCAACGCCGGCCGGCGCAACGTCGATCTCACCTACATCCTGATGAACAACGAGGTCTATGGTCTGACCAAGGGACAGGCGTCGCCAACGCTTCCGCTGGGCCTGCAACCCAAGAGCCTTGCCGGGCCCAACGTCCAGGGAAAAATCAACCCGCTGATGATGGCCTTCGCCTCGGGCTTCACGTGGATCGGTCGTGGCTATTCGTTCCACGTCAAACAGCTCGTCGAGCTGACCCAACAAGCGATTATGCATCCCGGACTGTCGTTTCTGGATGTCGCCCAGCCGTGTCCGACCTACAACGACCTCCATACCAAGGACTGGTACGCAGGTAAGGATCTGGAGGAGGTGCGGCCGCGAGTACGGCCCCTACCCGACGACTACGACGGCACGATACCGGCAGATGCCGACGAGGACGTCGTGTTCGAGAAGATGAACCGCTTCGTCAAGATGGCCCACGAGTGGGGTGACTACATCCCCACCGGCGTGTTCATGGAAAACAAAACGGTCTCGACCTTCGCTGAGCGCATCCGAGCACGGGTCCCCACCTACGCCGAGCAGACCCCTGCCGGGCGCGCGATCGCGCTTCCCGACAGCACCACGCGCACCGACCTGACCTCGGTCTTCGAGGAGTTCGTGGTCAACTGAGGTCGTCGGATGAACGACCGGTGGGAACGCAGCAGGGGATGAGGTCGAGCACGGCCTGGCGCTGTGGCCGGCTTTTTCCGCCAGCTTGACGTTCCGAGACCAGCAGAACGTCCGTGCTCGACCTCATCCCCTGCTGCTGCCACTGCCGGTGGCAGCTCCAACGG
>JACZXM010000342.1 GCA_022571615.1 Acidobacteriota bacterium
CGCACCGTGGAGCATGGGAGCAAGGCGATGCGGCCGGATCGGAGCATGTCGTCACGGACTGATTGCCGCTTAGGCTTAGGTGTCTTGGGTGGCTCCACCGGCTCCGACGGTCTCACTGCGGCGCTCCAGCAATAGGACGTCACGCCATTGCCCTTGCAGCTTGCCGAGCCGCTGCCGTATCCCTACGCGCCGAAAGCCGCAGGATTCATGCAGGCGAATGCTGGCGAGGTTCTCCGGAAACACGCCCGCCTGCAAGGTCCAGAGGCCGGCCTCCTCCGAGAGCTCGATCAGACGGTGCAGCAACGCCTTGCCGATGCCCTTGCCACGAGATGCCGCGTCCACGTAGACGCTGACCTCCGCCACCCCCGTCCCAATCGCTTGCAGCCATGGGCTCAATCATCAAACTTCCACCACGGCCTGCTAGCGGGCCGCTGCCCCGGTTGTGTCTCGTGACGCAATCTGCGCTCGGATGGTATCGAGGTATTCCATTACCGCCCGCTCGGCATCGGATCGACGTTGGATGCGGTTGATGGTCGGCCCTGCCCGGAGCTTGCGGTAGAGGTTCGCCGCCGTTTCCAGTGCCTCCAGGCAGGAGCCTTGGTCGTAGGCAGCGATCGTGTTTCGCAACTCGGGTAGGTACCGGGGAGCCTCTGACTCCAACTTGCGGACGCCGCACGGCCGCGCATCGGAATCCGCCAGCGCCAGCGGACCGAGCACCCGCGCGCGCAAGAAGGCGAGCAGGTCGTGAGCCTCGAGGATCTCGCCGCGTCCGATCTTGCCCGCACCGTAGTGCACCCAGACCCAGAACCGATCTTCGATCCACTGCAGGTCCGGGGCCGGGCACTCGGCCTCCGTACCTTGCATTGCCGTGGACATGCAGGTGCCGCGCTGCCAGAGCACAACCGGGGTCTCAACCCGGTCGGCCACGTCCGTCAGGCTCATGAACTTGAGATCGACGTGTATGAGCGGGGGACCAAAGAGGCAGATCAGCACACGGGGTTCCCCGACGTGCTCGCCGGTGAACGCGGCGAGCAGCGGACCCAGCGCGGCGGCGATGTCGTGACGATCGGCCATGATCGAGTCGACGCGCGCAGGCTCGACCGCGATCACCAGATCCAGATCGCTGTACTCGTCCATCGATCCGCTGAGGAAAGAGCCCCCCACCGCCACACCGACCACACGGTCGTCGGCGCGCAATCGGGCAATGGCGCTGTGAAGGAACCCGGCAAGCGGCTCGGGCAGGTCTTTCTTGCGCTGCAGCAGTTCCTCGAGATGATGGCTCATGCGCCAAACAGAGGCCAAACTGGCTCGATCGGCTCCAGTTGCATTTCTCCATAGGCCTCGCTCGGGTCGGCGGTCTCCTGGCTCACCGATGCCCCATGCCTGGCCGCTGCCTCGCTCACCGGGTAGCAGATCTGCGCCTGCTCCGGTCGATGACCGATCATCAGGACGACGCATGGACCATCGCCGGCGCCGACGAACACGTGATTCGTCTCGGCCGGGCAGTGGACGAAATGTCCGGCTCTCAGGTGCCGTTCCTGCTCCTCGACAACGAGCGTGCACTCTCCCGACAGCACCAAGAAATCCTCCTGCGCATTCTCGCGGTGGTACAGGCAGGCAGGCTTGCCCGGTTCCAGGACGCGGAGGTTGAAGCCGATCTCAGGGAACCGGGTATCTCCTTCGACCCGGCAGCCGCGTCCGAACCGTTCGCTCCGCAACCAGGGGGCCTCGGCGACGTGCAGTACGAACCAACCGTCGGTGGTGGGGGACTTGCCGTTGTCCGTCTGTTCCAGGCGAGCTTCGTCGACCAATCTGGCCTCCTGTTGTGCGTGGTTTCTTGATCGCCGCTTCGCGTCGGCAGTCTCAGTATCTCATCGCCCGAGGAGTCGTTACCACGACTGCGTCACCTCGCACAGGTAAAGATCGTTGCCATCGGGATCACCGAAGAATGCCAGGCGGATTCCGCCCTCGGCGTTCTCCTGAACCGGGCCGCGGAACGTCACGCCTTTGCTCTCCAGCGCCGCCACCACCTCATCCATCGGGCGAGTCACGTTCAGGCCCACGCTGATCGAGCCGCTTGTTCCCGGCTTGGGCGCATGTTCGGACATTGGATGAAGCCCGAGGGTCAATCCGCCTCCCGCATCGACCGAGGCCCACTTGTCTCCCCAACGCTGCACCAAGCTGAGACCGAGCGTCTCGGTATAAAACGACACTGCCCGATCTATGTCCGAAACGTATATGGTCGCGACGCCGCCGCTGATCATTGTCCGTTGCTCCTCTCGTTCCGCGCCGTTGTACTTGAGTGCGAACGCGGGTTTCTGCCATGTTGATAGGCTGTTCTACCACGGCCTGCTAGGCACAGTACCAAGGCAACGAGTGCGGCGTCCTTGGCGTTGTTTTCATGGTCCGTACTATATGATTTAGCAGTAACGATAAATCTCCCAATTCCAGTATGGACCCCGGTGACCGCTGAATGTCGAGACGTGAGTACAACCAGTACTGTGCGGCGGCCCGAGCTCTGGATGTCCTCGGCGAGCGTTGGACGCTGCTGCTGATTCGCGAGCTCCTCATCGGACCCAGGCGCTATACGGACCTGCTCAAAGCCTTGCCCGGTATCGGAACGAATCTGCTGGCCAACCGGCTCAAGGGACTCGAGGCAGCCGGTGTGGTGCAGCGGTCTGAGCTGCCGCCGCCAGCCGCTTCGAGTGTCTATGAGCTGACCGAGCGCGGCTCCGAACTGGAAGAGTCGATCGTCGCGCTGGCCCGATGGGGGTTGCCTCTGCTGGAGGAGAGACGCCCCAACGATGCTTGGGAGCCCGAGTGGTCGATCCTGGCGATGCGCGCGACCTTCCGCCCGGAAGCAGCAAAAGGCGTTCACGAGGAGTACGAGTTCGAGGTCGGCGGCAAGGTCTTTTTTGCCGCTGTGAACGACGGAGACGTCTCGACCGGTCCGGGCGCCGCTAAGAGTCCGGCGGTCACCCTACGGGCCGACATCGAGACGTTCCTGGCCGTTGCCAACGGCTCGATGCCAATGCAAGCAGCCATCGAATCCGGTCGATACGTCGTCGATGGCGATGAGGCAGCGTTCGAACGCTGTCTCCGGATCTTCTCGCTTCCAGAGCGTATTCGACCGAAGCTCTACTCGAAGTCGTGTCCGACCTAGCTTCGATCCGCAGCCAGTGTGGCAGGCGTCGTTCGCGCCGACCGGATCGCTCCGATCGTCTGCATCACCGCCAAGTCGAGTACCAACAAGGTGACCACACCGTAGAACCAGTTGCCGGCTCCGGAGAACTGGCCGGTGAGGATCTGCCGCGCCGTATCAACGACATACAGGGCATCGAGAGCGATGACCGCCGTGGCCGCTTTCAGATTGACGGTCTCGCGCCTTGCAATCCACAGGATCAGCCCCCCGAACACCAGTAGAACCACCCCGTCGGGGGCGACGGAGCCCGACCGCCCCAGCCAACGGCCAAGGCCAGCTCCTCCACCGATCATCAGCACGCCGCTGAGGATCGAAAACGCGGCATTGGTCCGCAGGACGTTGCGCAAGAAGGCCATCGGGTCGGTTCGCAGCGTTTCCAGGATTGCCATCGCGCAGTCTCCTATATTTATTATTAGTTAATACTATATATTTTTATAGTATCTTGAGGCACACAAGTCAACCCCCCAGCTGCTCAGATCCCTTCTTTCGCAACTGCCCTGTCGATCTGTAGCAGCTCTATCGGAGCACCATCATGCTCGATGAACGCCACGATGACTCCGGGACTCGGACTGTTTGGCAGATCCACTCCACGCCGTAGGGGCTTTTCGCCAGATCGCTCACGTAGATGGATCTTGAAATCCTCGAGATGGGTCTCGCCGTTCCGCCGCCGCGCAGGGTGTGAATTCCGACAGGGGCCTTGCGAGCTTGCGCCACCGCCGACCGAACGGCCCAGAAACCCTTTTTGCGATATCGGAGTGGCAG
>JACZXM010000343.1 GCA_022571615.1 Acidobacteriota bacterium
CCACCTATACCTCGGCTGACGGTCTGCCCGGCAACTTCGTCATTGGGGTGGCGCCAGCTGGCCGGCAAGAGCTGTGGGTGGCAACTCGCGACGGCTTGACTCGACTCGATCCGGCCGTCGGTACCAGCCAGACGAGCCGCTCCGACCAGATCGGCGTGGGACCGTTAAACGCCCTCGCCGTAAGCGACAAGGGACGCGTGGCGGTAGGGGGAAGGGCGGCGGTTGCGCTCCTTACCGACAGGGGTTGGCAGTATCTGGGAGCCGGCCAGGGTCTTCCCGACGTGCCCGTCAACGCGATGACCTTCACTTCAGACGGGCTGTGGATCGGGACCGTGCATGGGCTATTTCGCTGGGATGGGCAGCGGCTCTCCTCGATCGGATCGAGTTCCCTGTCGTCGGCCGAGATCACGGCGCTGGCGTCCGACCAACAAGGCCGCCTATGGGTGGCGACGCGGATGAGCGGCGTATTCGTCCAGCTAGGAAACACCTTCGCTCCGCGCTCGCTGGGATTGGATGGTTCCGGGAGCATTGCGGTCTGGGCCCTTTCGAGCGACCGTGACGGCGGCATGTGGGCCGCCACCAACGGGGCCGGATTGGTGCGGTTGGGGATCGAGGGGCAAGCCGTGAGGCTCACTCGTGCCGGCAACGGGCTGGCGAGCGACTTCGTCCAGCAGGTGGTGGTCGATCACCAGCGCAACGTGTGGGCTTTCACCAATCGCGGTCTGGATCGCTGGGATCCGGTCGTTGGGATCACCCATTTTGACAGCGCCGATGGTCTGGCGAGTATGGCCGGCAACCCCGGGGCGGCGCTGGCCGACTCCCGGGGACAGGTGTGGTTCGGAACGCCGAATGGTCTGATCGTGCACCGGCCCGGTGAGGACACCGGGGTGCTGGTGCCACCGATCGTGACGATCCTGTCGGTGACGGCGGGGGGCGCGACGGCAAGTGCCGAGCAACTCCTGACGTTGCCATCGAGCCGCTCCGACATCACCTTCGTGTTCACCGCCCTGTCGTATCGGGAGGAGACGAGCACACGCTTCCAGTACCGGCTCCGCGGGCATTCGGAGGAATGGTCACGACCCACAAGCGACCGCCGGGTCGCCTACGTCGGTTTGTCGCCCGGCGCATACACGTTCGAGGTCCAGGCGATCAACGGCAGTGGCCTGTGGAGTACACACCCGGACCAGGTGGCTTTGCGGGTGCTGCCGGCGATCTGGCAGACGGAATGGGTGAAATGGATCGCCATCGTGCTGGGCTTGGCGCTCGTCGGGATGGTATTTCGCCGGCGCCTGCGCCAGGTGGATGACGAGCGCCGGCGTCTGCGCGGAATCGTCGACAAGCGCACCCGCGAGCTGGTCGAAAAGAACACCTTGCTCGAGCGCATGGCCACCACCGACGAGCTCACCGGTCTTCCCAACCGTCGCTTTTTCCTCGAGAACCTGGAGCGCGAGCTTCGCAAGATGACCCGTCTGTCGACGGACCAACAGATCTCGCTGTTGGTCATCGACCTGGACCATTTCAAGAGGGTCAACGACCAGTTCGGGCACGCCGCTGGCGACGAGGTGCTGCGGCAGGTTGCACAGCGTCTGGCGCAGGCCGTCCGTGCCACCGATCTCGCGGCGCGCTATGGCGGCGAAGAGTTCGCGATCCTGCTGCCGAACACCGGGCCCCCCGGAGCCCGGTTCCTGGGCGAGAAGCTGCGCGCTGAGGTGGAGTCAACCCAGGTGCGCTTCGATGGCACCGCCATCGAGGTGACGATCTCGGTCGGGGTAGCGAGCATGCGGGCGCCCGATCGATACGACCCCGAGACCGAGGAAGAGTTGCTACGCCGTGCCGACGAGGCCATGTACCAGGCCAAGACCGGCGGTCGCAACCGTGTGGCCGTCTCCGCGTGATGCCTGCTAGCCGTCGGCATAGGACCGAGCCGCCTCGCGACCTCTTTCCTCGTCGATCGGTATGAGCAACAACAGACCGCCCACGAAGAATCCTGTCGTGATCAGCAGCGCAACCCGGTGGGACCCGGTGAAGTAGTTGGTGAGCCCGTAGGTGATCGGTCCCACGATGGAGGCGGTCTTGATCGCCATGCCCCACAGACCGAAGAACTCCGCCGTTTTTTCCGGCGGTGAAAACAACGCCACCATGGCGCGACCGGCCGACTGGCTGGAGCCGATCGCGATCCCAAACAGATTGCCAATGACGAACAGGTGCAGTTTGCTCTGGATGAATACCGCCGCCAGGGTTGTCGCCGACCACAGCAGCAACGTGAACGCGATCGTGCGCTTGGAACCGAACCAGTCCTGCACGTACCCGAACACGAACGCCCCGGCGGCGGCGCTGATGTTGACCACAACCAGCAGCGAGATGGTCTCGATCTGCGTCATGTGCAAGACCTGCTGCGCGTAGACACCGGCAACCGTGGTGACCACCGTGATGCCGGCGCTGTACACGGTCAGGCAAACGAGCAACTTGAACAGTTCGCTGAATTGCCGTGCCGAGGCGAAGGTCTGCCCGACGCGCGACCAGCCCATTTGCACGTAGGCGCGAACGCCACTCAGTGCGCTTTCTGCCGGCCGTTCGCGCAGCCAGATAAAGGTCGGCAGCACGGCCAGTGCGAACAGGCCGGCGACGATTAACGTGGTGTTGGGGACCGCTTCGGCTTCGCTGGCGCCACCTGCCACCGCCCAGCGCAGGTACATCAGGCACAGGCCGAGCGCCACCAGGCCACCGATGTATCCCCAGGCCCAACCGTAGCCCGACAGCTTGCCCAGGTCCTGCGGCGGCGCGAGCTCCGGCAGAAAAGCTGCGATGAGGTTCTCTCCGGCGGCGTAGAAGGTGTTGGAAATGATGATCAACGCACATCCGAGCCATATATCGCCCGCTCCGAGCACGGACAGCGCGGCGGTGGCCGCGATGCACAGGAGTGTGGTCCAGACCAGAAAGCGTTTCTTGGACGCCGAGTAATCGGCGATCGCCCCGACCACCGGCGCGGTGAGCAGCACCAGCAGGTAGGAGATCGACAGCGCCGTGGTCCACAACAACGTCGCCGACGGACGGTTCTGGGCGATGACGCTGACGAAATAGACGTTGAAGACGGCAGTGATGATGACCGTCGTGTAGCCGGAGTTGGCGAAATCGAAGGTGCACCAGGCGAAGATCTCGCGAAGGGGTGCTCTCTCGGTGGTGACGCTCAGGTCAGGACTCCTTCCCCGCGTTTCATTTCGAGGAAGGTCTGCACGACGGCCGGATCGAAGTGCGCCCCGGAGCAGTCGACCAGCTCGTCGGCAGCATGTGCGGCAGCAATCGGACGACGGTAGGGCCGCTCGTTGGTCATCGCATCCCAGGCGTCCACGACAGCGAAAGCCCGTGCCGCGAGCGGAATGTCGTCGCCGCGCAGCCCGTACGGATAACCGCTACCGTCATATTTTTCCTGGTGGTAGAGAACGAGCTCGAGCGAGGGCTCCAGAAAACGAATACCGCGTAGGATCTGGTAGCCGATGCTGGGATGCCGCTTCATGGTCTCGCGCTCCTCGGCATCGAGCGGACCGGCCTTGAGCAAGATGGAATCAGGGATCCCGATCTTGCCGATGTCGTGCAGCAGGGCCCCCTGCTCGATGATGTCCAAGGTCTCGTCGTCCTCGACGCCGAGCCGGTGCAGGAGTCGGCGACAGCCCTCGGCGACGCGGGTGGAGTGGTTCGCCGTCTCCTGCTCGCGGGCATCGAGCGCTGCAGCCAGCGCGCTGAGAGTCTCTCCGTAGCTGTCGCGGAGCTTCTCGAGCGTTCGCTGCAGCTCGCGGGTGCGCTCCTGCACCATCCCTTCGAGCTTGGTCTGGTAGAGGCGGTTCTCCATCACCAATCGGCGTCGCTCGAGAGCCTGGTGCACGGAGATCAACAGATCGTCCATGTCCACCGGCTTGACCAGATAGTCGGTGGCACCCCGGCGCAAGCACTCCACCGCAACCC
>JACZXM010000344.1 GCA_022571615.1 Acidobacteriota bacterium
GCCTCACCTTCCTCACCGGCGGACAGCGCATGGCGCTGCGCGTGGTGCCCGATCCGGCACGCCTTGCACTCTACCGCGTGCCGCTGGGCAAGTCGATCATGCGACCGTCGAAGTGTCCGCGCTGCGATGCCCATATCCGCTGGTACCACAACATCCCGGTCCTGAGCTGGGCGCTGCTCGGGGGCAAGTGTGCCCATTGTGGCGAGCGCATCTCGATCCGGTATGCGATCGTCGAGGTTCTCGGGGGAGTGATCCTGGCCTTCTCGATCGGCCGCTGGGGGCTCAGCGTGACCGCCGCATCGAGCGCCATCTTTGCCTACATCATGATGGCGCTGGCGCTCATCGACGCCGACCACCGGATCCTGCCCAACGTCATCACGATCCCGGGCGCGGCGGTGGGCCTGGTGCTGGCGATCTTCAACCCGCGGGTGCTGTGGTCGGACGCGCTGATCGGCTGTGTGCTCGGCGGTGGCCTGCTGTACTTTGTTGCCTGGCTGTACCTGCGGGTGCGCGGGCGCGAAGGCATGGGCATGGGCGACGTGAAGATGATGCTCACCATCGGCGCCTTCCTTGGCTGGCAGGGCGCCATCATGACCATCTTCATCGGCTCGTTGATCGGCTCCGTGGTGGGCATCGGCATGGTCAAGCTCACCCGGAAGGGTTGGGAATACGCTCTGCCCTTCGGCACCTTCCTGGCCACCGCGGCGATCCTGGTCGATAACTACGGCCAGAAGATCTTCACCTGGTACTGGGGCATGTTCGGCCCGCGCTAGCAGCCCACACCATTTCTGTCACCGGCTAACAGGCATCGTACCCTGCCACCGCACGTTGGCTTCGGTTGCCGTACCGCGCGGTTGTTTCCCTCTCTGGCTCGTGGCCGCAGGTGGCCGCAATACCGCAATCGGGGTCCCGGCGGGTCCGGGATTGGGCCGCCTCGACCCCGTGGTTCCGGCGCCGGACGCACCCGTTCCACGGTGTCCGGGGGCTTTCCACCGCGGCTTCATCAGGGCTCTTGTTGCCCGCTCTCGGTAGCTACACTGCGGCTCATAAGGCCTTCTGGTTAGCGCAAGTAACTCCTGATGATTCAGAGCTCGCGCCATCGCGCCCGGGCCTCCCGGCACACAGGAGAGCGGTCATGAGCCTGGAACGCGAACGCGGGACGGCCGAGCGCGGCGAGCTCGGCATGTCCTTGATCGAGTTGAGTATCGTATTGGCCATTATAGGGATGATGGCCTTCATCGGACTGCCTTCGATGCAGGAGTGGTTGGATCGCTATCGGGTGCGCACCGCCGCCGCCGAGATCGGCGCCAGCATCCAGCTCCAGCGCATGCGTGCGGTCAGCCAGAATCAGGATTTCTCCATCGCCTTCGACCAGGCAGCGGGAACCTACGAGCTCTTCCAGGGCGACCCGGACACCGGTACTGCACTTGACGTCATACCGCGGGCACTGCCGAGCATGGTGGGGTTTTCTGGTGACAGCACCGACTCCGTCCAGGTGCCCAACGATCGCATCATCTTCCATCCCGACGGCAGCCTCAACGACCGTGCTGCGATAACCGATCAGATCTTTCTGGGCAACGCCCACGGCGATGTCTTTCTCATCACCATCAACCGCGCTACCGGCAGGGTCCAGGTGCAGAGCCAGAGTTACGGCTACTAGTCGGAACAACGGGACCTGGTGGCACGTTCCCTCCCGTTGCCATCAGGTCCCGCCGATGATCCGTTCTCACTTTGCCCGATTGGCTCTTGGCGCCTGACCCTGCCGGAAATCTGCCACGGGCTGCTAAGGGCACGCACGTCACTGCGGTCACTGTCCCTCCGAACAATCGGCCGTGCCCTCCGGCGAGCGGAAAGTCCCCGCTGATGGCCGTCTTACACGGGCATGGGGAACTCAGGAACCAGACCCTCCACACTTCCACCACAGCCTGCTGGGTACCGCCGGGCTCGCCCCGGTTGGGGGGCGCGGCACGAACCGAACGCGGGGACCCGCGGGTTGCCAGGGTTCAGCCTGCTAGAGGCGGTCATCGCGCTGGCGGTGCTCACCGTCGCGCTGTTGGGAATCGCCCGGGTGCTCGGTTCGGCGACGCAGTTCGCGGCAGGCGCGCGCCGAGCACGGCTGGCGAGCGAGGCGGCCACAGCTCTGGCGACCACGCTCTCTGAGGTCGCCGTGTACCCGGAGGATTGGACACCGGTCGGCGGCGCGCAAGCAGATGGGCTGCCGGGCACCTCCGATGACGATCCGCGGCAGGGCCCTCATTGCCGTCGTAGGGTCACGGTGTTGACCCCCGGCGATGTGCGATGGTGGTGGGTCCAGGTCGAGTGCAGCGCCGAGTCCGACCCCGGTGACGAGCCCCCGCTGGGCGCCCGGGCCGGCCTGCTGGTGGGGCGATGAGGAACGAAGGCGGCTTCTCGCTGGTGGAAATGTTGGTGGCCGCAGCTTGTACGGGCCTGCTGGCGGCGGCGGTGCTCACCTTGCTTGCCGGCGGTGCGGCGCTCGGTCGCACGAGCATGGCCGCGATCGAAGCCCAGGCGCTGGCGCAAGCTGCGGTCGATGCGCTGGCGGTGGATCTGGAGCAAGCTGGCCGTGGGCTCGAAGGGGCGGGTGAGTGCCTCAGCGATGGCTCCACGGTGCCGGTGGTGCAACCGCTGGGAGCGACAGCCGTCCGCATCGTTATGGCACTGGCGGAAGCCATCGAAGTGGAACCGATCGAGGGGCCGGGTCGTTATCGGCTCGCGTCGACGAACGGCATCGACAGCGATGGGCTGGTGGCCGGGCTCGGCACCCCTGGGGCCGAGCCGGTGGCGTTGCTGGGCAGGGTGCGCAGCGTAACTCGGTCTCGGCGTGGCTCACGCGCTCGCATGGGGGTGGGCGAGATCGCGTGGGCGGCGTCCGAGGCCCGATTAATCCAGACACGAGGGCCGGTGCGCGCGCTGCTGCCGGTCACGCTGCGGGAGCTCGGCACGGTGCGGCGAGAGGGCGCCGTGCAGCTGCGCCGCAGAAACCAGGGCGGGCGCTGGCAGCCGATCGTCGATGGTTTGGAGTGGGTCCGGATCCAGTACCTGGTCGATGAGGACGGCGACGGCATGCCCGACGGTCCACCCCGAGAGCTGGATTTCACCAGCGCCGCTGGCGCCATCGTCGGCGCGCACGTTGCCGCCGCGGCGCGGGCCGGTGAGGCGCGGTTACAGGTGGCCGAGCGCTGGGTGCGGATCGGGCGGTGAGGCGGACGCCACGGTGCTGGCCGCGGGACGCCTCGTCCTCGCTCCCCGCCTTCGCCTGTAAGTTCCACTCACCAGAGCCACCACACTTCCACCACGACCTGCGAGAGTCCGAGACGGATTCCGGAGCTGCTCTGTTGGTCGTGATCGGAGCCACCGCGGCGTTATCGGTGGTGGCCTCGTTGCTGTTGCTCTCGTCGCTGGCAGCGTACGAGGCGACTGGCTACCGCGCCGACCGCGCCCAGGCCGAGGTGCTGGCGCAGGCCGCCCTGCGTCAGACCGGGCGCGCCCTGAGGCTCGGGCTGCTGCCGCTGCCGCGCCGTGGCAGCCCGGTGCGCATCCGCAACGGATTCATCGAGCCCGGTGGCGCTCAGGTTCCGGTCGCCACCTTTCCGGTCCCGGCGCCCGGGTGGCCGCCGACAACGGGTCGGCCTCCCGACCCCGATACGTCGATCCTCGGGGTCGGGGCGCTGGTAACGCTCCAGGTGGTCGTGGGCCCGCGCGGCGATCTGCGCGAGCGGACCACCGAGGCGGGCTCGGGCCGGCTCATCGAAGCGACGGTTATCAGCTGGTACCGTCGCTCCCTGGTAGCGCGCAGGGGGCGCTTTGCGCTGCTGCCGGATGGCAGCGTGCAGCGGCTCGATTGACCGGGTATAGCAGGCCGTGGTGAAAGTGTGGTGAGTCTGGCAAGTGGGACTCCCACTTGCCAGAAGGGTTACGCCGCCAAGGGCGCATCTGC
>JACZXM010000010.1 GCA_022571615.1 Acidobacteriota bacterium
AGTAGCAGGAGCGTGGTCGTTCTCATCGGGGTCGCCTGTTGGATGGGTCCGGTGGGGCTCTCTGTATCTATCGGCCAAGATAGTAGCCGAGCATGGGCCTTGGGGGCAGGGGCTTGCCTGCTGATAGCTCGTGTCTCGGGTGTAAATCCTGCCGGGCCCCGACCCCGAGAGGCGCCCTGCTTCATGACCTTGATTCTGCCAAACCAGTCGAAACGGACACCCTTCGATCGTCGAATGGACGGACCACCCGGTAGCGCGTTTCTCCCCCCTTCCTCACCCGTCACAGAACAGAGGCTCCCATGTTCCAACGCTTCGATGCCAAGCTGGTTGCCTTCCTCCGGGCCCTGGATCGGAACAACGACAAGAAGTGGTTCCAGGCCAACAAGGACCGGTTCAGCGCCGAGGTGCAGGAGCCGATGCTCGCCTTCGTCGAGGCGCTTGCGCCGCGCATCCGCCAGATCTCGAAGCACATCGTCGTCGAGGCCAAGAAGTCTGGTGGCTCGCTGTCGCGGATCTTCCGCGACACGCGCTTCTCCAAGGACAAGAGCCCCTACAAGACCTACACCGGAGTGCAGTTTCGCCACGCCGCCGGCAAGGACGCGCACGCTCCCGGATTCTACCTGCACCTGCAGCCGCGCGGCGTGTTCACGGGAGTCGGCATCTGGCACCCGGACTCCTCAACCCTGGCGAAGATCCGCTCCGCGATCGTGGACGATCCGGACGGCTGGCGGGACACGATCGGTGGTACCGCTTTCAGACAACGCTACGAGCTGCAGGGCGACTCGCTCAAACGCCCCCCAAGGGGGTTCCCCGCCGACCATCCTCTGATCGAGGATCTCAAGCGCAAGGACTTCATCGCGATCCAGCGCATGTCCCAGAAGGTGGTCACCGGCGGCGGTTTTCTGGAGCGTTTCGCGGACGATTGCGCTGCCGGATCGGGCTTGGTGGAGTTCCTGTGCGACGCGATCGGGGTTGCGTTCTGAGCCAACCGACCTTCCAGCAGATCGTCTAGCTGTGGCGACGCAGGTTCTCTGCCAGCAGGACCATGGCCTCTGCTCTGCCCGCCAACGACCCGGCCTTGCCCTGAAACATCGAATCCGAGCCCCCACCACGTCCTTGCAGCAGCTCCGCGATCGGGGGGCCGATTCGGCGCAGGTCGACCTCGGAATCGGGCCCGGCGACGAGCAGGAAGAAATCGCCCTTGCTGCCGCTGGCGGTCAGCAGCGCGACGCCGTTACCGGCGGTGCGGACGAACTGCCGGCCGATCTGCTGCAGGAAACCGGGGTCGGCGTCCTGGAAATGGGCTTCAGCCACTGGCCCGCCGCCTGAGGACAGCTGGCGGGCAGCCTGTTCGGCGACCTGCCGCTGCAGCGCCTTGATCCGCCGTTCCGCCTGTTGGAGCCGATCGAGCTTGCCGGCCGTCATCGCCACCAGATCCTCGTTGCCAGTGCTCAGCAACTCGCGCAGCTGGGCGCCGCGCTGCTCGTGCTGCTCCAGCAGCCTGCGTACCCGGCCGCCGGCGATCCAGAACAACCGTGTGCCGCCGCGCATCGGCTCGGTGCCCAGCAGCTTGAGGGTCTCGATCTCGGCGGTGTGCTGCTGCATGTGGTCGTAGCGGCGATCCCAGTCCAGTTCCAACTCTGCCGGCCCCCGGCTGGCGGCGGACTCGATGAGGTGGCGGATCTCGCCGTCGACCCGCTGCACATCCACCACCGCCACTCCGGCGAGCCGGCCTCGATCTGCCGGTTGCCCTCCCCCCTCCGGATACAGGATGGTGTCGTCGAGCACGGCGTAATCCAGTTCTCCGTCGCGGTCGGCCTTCACGATCTCGACCGCGAGAGTGCGGCGATACGGCTCACGCTCGTAGGCTGGCGGCCGAGTCATCGCGCCACCATTCGATGCAGCAGCGCAGCAACGACGCTGGCGGCATTGCGGGCGGCCATCGGCGCGTAGCTTTCCACCCGGTTCTCCTTCGGGTTGGCCCCGGCCATGTCCGAGATCCCGCGCACGCCGATGTAAGGAATCCCGTTGGCGTACGCCACATGACCGACGGCTGCGGTCTCCATGTCGAAGCCGAGCGGCTTGAACGTCTGCCACACCCAGTCACGATACCGCGCGTCGTCAACGAAGGTCGGGCCGCTGACCCCGCTGCCACCGATGACGACTGCCGGCTGATGCTCCACGCATTGGCCACCGCTTGTGCAGCGCTCCAGCACCAACCCTTCCTCGGCCAGCGCAACCGCGTCGATCAGCGACTCGTCGACGCGGAACCAGAGCTTGAGCTCCTCGGCATCGGGCACATCGTTCGGGCGAGCCGCCCACACGCGCTGCGGAAACATCATCTCAAAGTGCCCGAGCGACTCGTTGCGCCAGCCGCGACGCCAGCCGGTCCGAGACGCATCGGTGAACACGTGCTCCTGATACTGCGCCCACTGCTCGGGCACGATGACATCGCCGATCCGGATCCTGGGGCTGGCGCCGCCGGCGATGCCGCAGTACACGATCGCCCGCACCCCCAGCGCGTCGATCGCCGCCTGCGCCGCCATCGTCGCGTTGACCATGCTGACCCCGCCGGCCACCAGCGCGACCTGTGCCCCGCCGATCCGACCCAGGTGATGGGTACGCCCGTTGATGATCTCGGTGCCGTCGACCTCGGTCAGCTCGAGCAGCGGGGCCAGCTCGAGCGGCATCGCAGTGATCACCAGGATCGGAGGCAGCGCCGCGGTTGGATCCCACGGACCACCGCACCCGATGCCACCGATCAGCAGCACGAGCACGAACAGCCCTCGCAGTTGCTCCCTTCCCACTTGAACACCTTCTTTCCAGGGCAGCGCGAAGCTGCCGTTCAGCAGGGTGACCGAGACAACCGATCGTGCTGCGCGCCGTGCTCTTCGTCAAGGCAGTGCCCCTCCAGCCCCTACCGAGCTGTGGTGGTGGCCGGCGCAGCAGCAGAGATCGGGCGCCACGGACAGGGTACCGGGCCGTGGTAGGCTCGCTCGGGAGGGTTTCGACACATCCCACAAGGGAGAGGCACCATCTCCAGACATCCGGTCACCGGTAACCTCCAGGGCCTGCAGTCTTCGCAAAAG
Source organism: Acidobacteriota bacterium (assembly GCA_022571615.1). GTDB lineage: Bacteria > Acidobacteriota > UBA890 > UBA890 > WLXD01 > JACZXM01. The sequence goes on from JACZXM010000010.1 coordinate 3,090, forward strand.
CGCGCCCTGGACCGCACGTTTCGCCGCCGGGTGCCCACGGACATGGTGGTCACGGGCGAACTGGCTCGACACCTGTGTGGGCTGTCGCGCGAGCTCGGACGCCAGGTGGGCGTGCTGCTGTCGCGCGACGGGGCGGTGCGCCATGTCATGGTCGGCGACGCGACACATTTGATGTTGCCCGACATCGGCCGATTGCGCGGCGGCGCAGGGCGCTTTCGTGGCTTGCGCCTGGTGCACACTCATTTGCGGGGCGAGTCTCTCACCGGCGACGACCTCAACGACCTGGCGTTGCTGCGATTGGACATGGTGGCCGTCGTGCAGTCGGGGGAGGATGGCCTCCCGGGCGCCGTCGAGGTCGCCTATCTCGACCCGTCAGCTCTGACCGAGGGAGTCGACGAGGCGCTGCCGGAGGACCCCTTCGTGCGGCTCCAAGCCGGCAACGTGCAGCAGCTCGAGCTGGATTTTTCGTCGACCATGGAGGCTCTCGAGGAGGAGTTCGCCCGTGTCGCCGATCGTGCCCGCGGCCGCGGCGATGCCGAGCGCGCCCTGGTGATCGGGGTTCAACCCGACGATGATCGCTTCGCGGAGGTGCTCGAGCTGGTGCGATCGGCCGGCGTCACCATCGCCGGCACCATCCGGCAACGGCGGGCGAGAGTTCACCCCACGACAATCGTCGGACGCGGCAAGCTGCAAGAGCTGATCCTGGAGGCCATGCGGCGCAACGCGGAGGTGGCCATCTTCGACATCAACCTCAAGCCGGCTCAGGCGCGCGCCTTCGAGGATGCCACCGGGATGAAGGCCATCGACCGCACTCAGCTGATTCTCGATATCTTCGCCCAGCGAGCGCACAGCCGGGACGGCAGGCTCCAAGTCGAGCTGGCGCAGCTTCGTTACTCTCTCCCTCGCCTGACCGACAAGGATGCCGGGTTATCGCGACTCACCGGCGGCATCGGCGGCCGCGGGCCCGGCGAGACCGTCATGGAGATCGGTCGGCGTCGCATTCGCGATCGGATCCGGGCGCTGGAGAAACAGGTCGAGAGCCTGTCCAAGCAACGTGATCTCCGCCGCCGCCGCCGCAAACAGCAACAGATCCCGGGGCTGTCGATCATCGGCTACACCAACGCCGGCAAGAGCACCTTGCTGAACGCGCTCACCAAGAGTCGGATCGAAGCCGGAGAACGCCTGTTCATGACCCTCGATCCGACCAGCCGCCGGCTGCGCTTTCCAGACGGGGGCGAGGTGATCATCACCGATACCGTCGGGTTCATTTCCGACCTGCCGCCCGATCTGATGGCGGCGTTCCGCGCCACGCTCGAGGAACTGCGCGAGGCCGACTTGCTGCTCCACATCGTCGACGCCGCAGACCCGAATCTCGAGAACAAGATCATCGCCGTGAACCGGCTGCTGGAAGATCTGGAGGTCATCGGCGTCCCAACCCTGATGGTGCTCAACAAGGCGGACCTGGTCGATCCCGAGCTGATCACGGCTCTCGTGGCCCGTTACCACGGTGTCGCGGTAAGCGCCACCCAACGCACCGGACTCGCGGATCTGATCAGGGTGGCTCAGGAATCGCTGCTGCCGGCCGAAGGACTCCCAACCGGGCAGCGTATTCACGGCTAGTAGCCGGCGCCTCTCAACGGCGTGCGGGCTAAGTCGAACGCGGCCCCGCTATCAGCGGGCGCTGAACCAGGCGGCCAGAACCGCCGCGGCCGGCTTCCCGCGCGGGGTGAAATCGCTGTTGCGTAGCCCGCCCCACCGCGGATCGGTGGTCCAGTTCCAGAAGTACGCCCCTCGTAGCCAGCCGCTCCCATCGGATGCCGGGCCGCCGAACACTCGCCCGATACAAGTGTAGATCATGGACTGGAGCTCCGGGTCCGGCCGCTGCGCCCTCTCGTACCACTCCCAGGGTTGGTACGCGGCCCCGGCGGCGGATCTGTAGCCGATCTCGGTGAGGATCACCGGTCGGCCGGTTTCGCTGGCGACCGCCGCCAGTTGCGCGCGGACCGCTGTCAACCGCGACTCGCACAGCCGCTGCGTCAGCACCTCGTCGCTACTGCCCGCAAGCGGCCAGAACGCATCCACCCCAATGACATCGACGGCGTCCCACCAGGTGATCTCGGCAAACTCGCGGTTCCAGTTGGCAGCGTAGGTCGTGAGCCCCGGAAAGACCACGCGCACGTCGGTCGCCAGCTGGCGCCAGAAGCCCGGTCTTCCAAGGGCCAACGCGGTCAACTCCGACCCGATGGAGAGTGCCGCCACCTCTTCTTGCGCCGCCAGCCGAGCGTACTCCAGCACCGCATCGCGATAGGTACGCCGCCAACGGTCCCAATGCTCCTCGCGTGGATCGATATCTCCACGCCAGACGCCGTCGGACCGATCCTCCAGCCACAGGTGCGGCTTGAGCAGGACTTGCAGCCCGCGCTGGTGCGCCATCCGGATAGCGATGCGTGTGTCGGCTGCAATCCGCTCGCGCGAGCCCTTCCAGAACAGCTCGGTGTCGCCCAGGCGGCGTTGGAAAAAGCTCGGAATCAGCGCCACGTGGTCGACCCCGAGATCGATCAGCGCGTCGAGGCTCGCCGGCAGCGCGGCCAGATCGATCTGTCCGCCGTGGCCGCCGATCGGTTCGATGTTCATGCCCCTGTGGAAGGCGGCCGGCAGCGGATCGAACCTGGGCACCGGTACCGGGGTCGAGTCTTGGTCGTCGCGATCGCGCCCGCACGCCGCGACCACGACCAACAGAAAGACAACCAGCAGCCCGCCGCACCCGCAGCCCGGAACTGCCAGTAACCTGCTCAATCTCATCTTCATTGGTAGACCTCAGGCGCGGTGCAGCCAGGGCTGCTCGCTCGCTTCGACGCTACCACTTGGTCGGTCGCCGGCGAAAGTTACCCCCGGGGACGCGGTATCCGCGCTGCCGTGACCGTCTGGTAGGAATCGAGAGTTCCCCATCGGTATCATCAATCATCTGATGTTTGATGCTATAGTGTTCGTCATGCGAACCACATTGGATATCGATGAAGACATCCTCGCGGCGGCGAAGCAGCTGGCAGAGCAACGGCGTGTTTCGATGGGCAAGGTCGTGTCCGAGCTCGCTCGTCGCGGCCTCGCGCCGCCAAGCTCGGGTGACACGGTCCGTAGTGGTGTCCGCGTGCTCCCTGCGCGCCCAGGCGAGGGGCGGGCCGGGTTGGACGAGGTGAACCGGCTGCGCGACGATGCCTGACGGCGTCCAGGGACGCGTGCCACTGCTCGATGTCAACGTCCTTGTAGCGCTGTTCGACGGCGCCCACCTGCATCACGAGGCTGCTCACACCTGGTTCGAACGTGTCAGCCAAACCGGATGGGCCAGCTGCGCGTTGACCGAGAACGGAACGCTCCGGGTGCTGACGAACCCGTCGTACACGGGCCGATTCAGCTCCTTGCACGACGTCGCGGACCGACTGCGGGAGCTCAGGACACACACCGCGGCGACATTCTGGGATGCATCTGTGTCGCTGCTCGAGGCAGGGCAATTCGACCTCACCCACATCGCCGGGCATCGTCAGCTGACCGACACCTACTTGCTCGGCCTCGCGGTGGCACACGGGGGATACCTCGCCACCTTTGATCGCAGGATCTCGACCGCTGCCGTCCGTAGAGCGAAGCCCGAGCACCTCCTCCTCATCGGTGCAGCCGGCACCGCCATGTGGGAGGTAACGCCGTAGACGCCCATGGCCCCTGAGCCGGGATCGGCGATCCACCCGGTGGATAGCTCGATTTCCACACTTGGAGTCGACGGCCGGGCGCTCGGAGATTCAGCGTCGCTTGCGGTGGCGATCCAGAATCCACTTCAACACGCCGGATACCGAATCCTGGACCGCGACCGCGACGACGGCGGGATCTTCCAGATCGGGCACCTCGAACGCCTGCTGGTGGGTACGGCCATCGTGCCGGTCGGTAACCACCAGCCGGGCGCGCATCCTCCGCGGCCTGCCATCGTCCACGGCGCGGACCCAGACACTGATGGTGAAGTCCGAGGTTGCGGCGGTTCCGCTCAGCCCGATCATCGGGTCGCGATCGAGGCTAGCGGTCAGGGTGCGGGTGACGTCGCGCAACGCGATCTGGGCCTCGAGCTCCGGAACCCGAGGCTGGAGCAGGTAAATGACCGGCCCGAGCATGCGCGCGGCGCGATCGGCTGGCGGTTCCGAAACCGACTCGAGGTTCTCGAACAGCGGGCTCATGTCCACACCTCCGCGATGCGCCTTGATCCCGTGCTCCCACGCCGGGGCGTAGTCGCGCAGATGGAACAAGACCTCGGCCAGACGCGAGTGCGTGGCCGGCGCGCCAGGTCTCATCTGCAAGGAGCGTTGATACGAGACGCGCGCTTCCTCCCATCGCGCCATCTTCTCCAGAACCAGACCACGGCCGAAGAAGGGCGCGCCGAGGTCGGGAGACGTGCGCACCGCGACATCGAACTGCTCCAGCGCCCCTTCGTAGTTGCCGAGGGCAAACTGGACACCGGCCTCGCGCAGCGCGCCGGCCGCGGCGGCATCGTCGGACCGACTGCGGTAGATCCCCGGCTGCACGATCGGGTGCCCGGCCTTGCCGGCGATCTCGACCTGCAGCTCGTGCCACCCGTCCTGGGTCGTTTCCGGCGATCGATAAGCCACCACGTAGTAGCTGCGCAGGAGCGCCAGCGTCTCCGCGTAGCCCTGGCCCAGATCGCGTTGCAGAACGAGCTGACCTCCGGACACACGCGCGATCTCACGCAGCTGGTCCTGCAAGTTTCGGGTGTTCTCCCACCGCTGGCGCGATAGCTGCCGGGCAATCGGGCCGCTCCGCAAGAGCCCTCGCGCACTCGGACGACGCGGCTTCTCAGCCGCCATCCCGACGGCGATCGCGAACACAGGCACGCCCGCGCGCCAGCTCGCCATCAGCGCGTCCGAATAGCTGGCCCGACTCCCGACGTCCTCCCCATCGGTGAGCACAACGAGCGCCGCGCGCCGTTCGAGAGCTTCCTCGGGCGAGAGAGGATCGCCGCAGGCGGCCTCGCGCACCGGCTCCATCCAGGTGCCCCCCATCATGGATTCGAGCTCCTCGGTCGCAGCGGGGGCGGAGTCCGGGCGCCTTCGGTCGAGCGCTCCCTGGGCGTTGAGAATGGCGTCGTACAGGCGCGTGTACACCCCGAACGAATACTGGGCGATTTTCCACCGAAGTTCGTCATCCCCAGGGGCTCCCCACAGTCCCGGGCCGACGCGCTGGTGGAACGGCAGCAGGTACACGCAGTCTCCGGGCGCCAGCGACTCCAGGAAGCTTCGCGCTGCCTGGCGCGCCGCCGTCGCTGACCAGTCGCGGGCGACGCTCTGACTGAAATCCAGCACCAACGCCACGTCCATCGACACGCGAATCGGATCCAAGACCAGGAGCACCGACTGCTGCTTGCCGTCCTCGAACACGCGGAAGTCATCGGCCGTCAGGCCCGCAACCGGCTCACCTTCATCGTCGACGACCGCCACCTTGATGCGGGTCATCTCGACTTCCGTGTGAAAGACCGGACGTTGTGGCTTCTGCTCGGGCGCCTGCTGGGCCCGGGCCAGTGGACCCAGCAGCGAGACGCACGCCAACAACACGCCGGCCAAGGGCCGACGTACGGGGGACCGGCTGGGGCTCTGATTCTGGGCGCTCATGGTGATGACGACCGAGGAAAGCGTGATGATGAACGTTACGGAGACTCCACCTAGCGCGTCAAGCCTGCCAGCAGGCCGCGGTGAAAGTGTGATGAGTCTGGTTGCGCCGCCACACTTCCACCACGGCCTGCTAGTGTCGATGATTGCGGGTGTTGTGCCGTTGGGTGGCATCGGACCCACGTTGCCCTTCGAGAGTCGCCCCCTTACACCGAGAGGTACCATGAGCGATGTCCTGAGCCTGCTGATCAACGAGCTTCACGACGGGCGCGTCCGCATCGTCGACCTCACCCAGCCGCTGGGGCCGGAGACTCCGGTGATCGGGCTGCCGCCTCAGTTCGCCTCCTCGCCCGGGGTCACCATGAAGGTCATCTCGGAGTTCGACGACGGCGGGCCCACCTGGTACTGGAACGAGCTGCGATTCGGCGAGCATACCGGCACCCACTTCGACGCTCCTGGCCATTGGATCACCGGCAGGGACCTTCCCGACAACACCACCGATACCATCGGACCGGATCGATTCATCGGCCCGGCCTGTGTGATCGACGTCACCGCACGGGTTGCAGCCAACGAGGACTACCTGCTGTCACCCACGGAGCTCGCCGGGTGGGAATCCGAGCACGGCAAGATCGCGGTGGGCTCCTGGGTGCTGCTGCACACAGGCTGGAGCACGCGCGCCGGCGCTGAGGCCTTTCTGAACGTCCGCGAAGACGGCCCGCACAGCCCAGGATTCCATCCCGATACGGTGAAGGTATTGGCACACGAGCGTGACGTGCTCGGCGTGGGAGTCGAGACGGTAGGCACCGATGCCGGGCAAGCCGGTGGGTTCGACCCGCCGTTCCCGACCCACACGACCATGCACGGCGCCGGCAAGCTCGGTCTCGCGAGCCTGTGCAATCTGGACCAGCTCCCTGCTATCGGCGCCATCGTGATCGCTGCCCCTTTGAAGCTGGTGCGGGGCAGCGGCAGCCCGCTGCGGGTGCTGGCGCTGGTTTCCTGACCACCCACCTTGTCGCGGTTGGTGATAATCGATCCCGGTGTCGATGACGGCGACGATGACCCTCTTACTGCCGGTCGTTCGTTTCCACGCATCGAGCGCGTCGATGTCGGCACCCTTTATGCCAGAACCAACTAGCAGTAGTGTGGATTCATTTGTGAATATGAAACGACATCAAAACATAGAAAACCGTGTCGCTGGATTCGGGTGCTAGGGGAACCTCTTCAGAGGTGGAGCCAGCCGGATGCGCCGGGTCAGCCGTCGCCCTGCGGTACCCAGTCGGTGTTCTCTGTCATGTCCGGGACGCCGGTGGCGAGGACGGTCGGCACGGTGCCGTCCAGCGCGTAGAGCACCCAGCTACCATCGGTGTGTCGCAGGAGCGCATCCGCCTTGCCGTCGCCACTGAAGTCAGCGATCGAAACGATCCCGAAGCCCAGGTCGGTGCTCATCTCCAGCGCCCCCTCGCTGACGATCTGCAGGCCGTCCAGCGAGTACAGGAACCAGGTACCGTCGGCGTTGCGCAGCAGCGCGTCGGCCTTGCCATCGCCGTTGAAGTCGGCGTGCGATTGGAGGGTGAAATCGGTGTCCTTAGACATGCCTGGGTCGCCCTTGCGCCGCACCTTCTTGCCGTCGAGCAGGTACAGGAACCAGCTTCCGTCGGCGTGCCGCACCAGCACGTCGGTGAAGCCGTCGCCGTCGAAGTCGGCCACGGCCTGGACCGTGAACCGGCGGTTACGGGTAATCTTCGGCTTGCGGAGAGTCGCTCGGCCGTCGCTGTCGAGTGTGTACAGCAGCCAGCTGCCGTTGGCGCGCCGCAGCAGCACGTCGGCGCGACCGTCGTTGTCGAAGTCGCTCGTGCCCACGGGAACGTCGTTGAGGTTGGCGCTCAGGTCGAGGAAGATCTCCGACTTCACCGTCTGGGAGTCGAGCAGGTATAACAGCCAGCGACCGTCGACGGCGTTGCGCAGCAGCAGATCCGCCTTGCCATCGCCGTCGAAGTCGTCGGTCGAGATCACCTCGAAATCGGCGTCCGGCGTCAGGTCCACCTCACCCTCGGAGGTGATCTTCTTGCCGTCCAGCGTCGCCAGGATCCATCCGCCGGCACGTGTCTTGCTGGTGAGCGGTCCGCTCCTGGCTGCGGCGGTCTCTCGGAGCAGCACGTCCGGCTCCCCGTCGCCGTCGAAGTCGCCGCGCGAGACGGTCTCGAAGGCTGCATCCCGGGTGAGCTTCACGGAGCCCTTCTGCTCGATTTTCACCCCGTCGTCACTCAAGCGCCTGTAGGAGAACCAGCGGCGGTTGCCCGCGCGACGCAAAAGCACAGGGGGCGTGGTCGTCGACGAGTCGGGGACCGGGAACGTTGTGAAGATCAGGTTCTCCCGCAAGATCTGGTCAGGCGGCGTGTAGTTGATCAGCGGCAACTCGGCGAAGGCTCCGCCAGCGTTGAAGATCGGGACTGCCGCGATGGCATCGATCACGGCCATTCCCCCACCCACCACCTGTCCGAACACCGTGAAGCCGCCATTGTCCTCATCGAGGCTGGAGGAGTTGTCCGCCAGGTTGATGAACCACTGGCTGATGGCGCTGTTGGGGTCTCCCGCCAGCTTTGCCATGGCGATGGTGCCGCGCACGTTGGAGCGGTTGAACTCGTTGACAATCGGCGGATCCTCAGGTACCACGCTCGTGGTGCCAGGACCGTCGAAGACATATCCTCCACCCTGGATAATGAAGCCGGGAACGCTGCGGTGGATGAAGGAGTCGGCGTAGTCGCCGTCGCTGACATACTTGAGAAAGTTGGCCACGGTCACCGGGGCAACGTCCTCGAACAGCTCGATGTCGAAGCTGCCAAGCGGTGTATCGACACGGACGATGTGAGCGTCCGCGGCCCGCGAGATCGGCGCGGCCGCCAGGCTGGTCATCACTAGCACTAGCAGCAGGGTCGAGACGGCACGTGCCGGCCTCGTCATGGTCCGCTGACTCACTTTGCGCTCTCGTTTCCAGGGGGTGGATGCAGGTCACCCGTCACGGTAGCCCCAAGGCCAACCGGCGGTCAATGAACGATCGGTTGCGAGTGAGGGTCCTCACATCGGATGCGGGCAACTTTGCCGGGCTCCTGCAGCGTGCCTGCTACCAGGCGACCAGCAATCGCAGGTCGCGGACGTTGTTACCGGTCGGGCCAGTGAGCACCGTGTCCCCGAGCTGGTCGAAGAAGATGTGGGAATCGGACCGGCGCGCGGTCTCGGCAGGATCCAACCCGGCGGCCAACGCGCGCTCGAGGCTCGTACCGTCGGCGACGGCTCCGGCCGCCGGCGAGTTCCCGTCGATGCCATCGGTGCCGGCGCTGAGGACGGCAAGGTTCTTCCCCGCAATTTTGGGCACGCACTCGAGCACGAACGCCTGGTTACGTCCGCCCGCACCGTCGCCGAGCACCGGGCACGAGTACTCACCGCCGCTTACCACCGCCACGATCTCCCCCGGATGCTCGGACTGCAGGGTCCGGAGCTTGGCGAGCAGATGGTCAGTAACGCGCTCCAGAGACCAGTCATCCTCGACGCTCAGGTCCGTCACCAGGTGCCATCCTTGCATCTGGACACTGTCCGCGAGTGTTGTGGCGGCGTCCTCCGGTGTCAGCAAACAGTGCCAGGAGCTGGCCCGAAACACCTGGGCACCGCGCTTCGGGGTTTCTGGGACCCGACCCTGCGCGAACAGGTCCCGAATCGAGACCGGAAGACGCTCCATGAGCCCGGCGCGCCGGATGATCTCGACGCAATCGTCCACACTCGAGTCATCCGGCATGGTCGGGCCGGAGGCCACGTTGGAGGGACTACCTGGAGGAACGTCGGATACGAACAAAGTCACCTGGCGGGCCGGGTACGCGGCCTGGCTCATCCGGCCGCCCTTGATCGCCGATAGGTGTTTGCGGATGAAGTTGATCTCCAACACGGTGAGCCCGCAGGTCACCAACAGCTCATAGAGCCGCGTGCAATCGCGCCGCGAGATCTGCGGACAGATCGGCCTCTCGCACATCGACGATCCGCCGCCGGAGAGCAGATACAGCACCAGATCGCTGGAGCCAGCTCCCCGGAGCGCCTCCAGAGCCGCGTCGGCCGAGGCAAAGCTGTCGTGGTTTGGGTAGGGGTGACCACCATCGAAACATGCCAGCCCCTCGAACACCGAGGCGCTCGAGTTGCGCGTCGACAGCACGCCCGTCGCCACCCCCGAGAGCGGACGCGAGGGCAGCATGCCGGCAAGGATCTCGACCATTGGGAAGGCAGCCTTGCCCAGCGCCACGACCACGAGCTCGTCGAAGGCTCCGAGCTCGATACGCTCTGTGCCCAACGTCAGGACGCCGCCTGAACACGAGACCTTCCGGGGCATGACGCGCTCGAGCGCGATCGCCTCCAGAGTTCGCAGGAACAGCTTCTCGAGTGTCTCCCTCATCGTCCTTGGTGCGACGCTGGTCCCGGCTGCGGCCGTAGGGTCCCGGCGTCAGCTAGCAGCCCGAGTCAGCCATGCTCAAGCTTATACTTCGCGCAGGGCGGTGAGCGGGTCCACCCTGCGTGCGCGCCAGGCAGGAACGAGTGTTCCAGCCAATGCTACCAGCCCGAGAACCGCGCCCGCCGCGCCCAGGTTGGCCAGGCTCGGTGGGCTCACGAGTTCCATCACAGCGCCGAGCACGCGGCCGCCCAGAATTGCCAGCCCAAGGCCGATTGCCAGCCCCGGCAGCACCAGCACCAACGCCCGCCGCAGGACCAGCCGCACGATCGCGCCCCCGCCAGCGCCCACTGCCATTCGCACACCGAACTCGCGCCCCTGCTGCGACACGAAGGCCGCCATCACCCCGTATACACCGAGCGCTGCCAGCCCGACGGCAACGAAGGCGAAGAACCCGAGGAGCAACGTCAGCCGGCGCGGTGCCGCAACCGAGTCCTCCACCAGAGCTGGCAACGTTCGGATCCGCGTCGGCGCCGTGTTTGGCATCAGAGTCGCAAGCTTGGACCGCACCGCATCGAGTATCTCGGCGGCAGCGCCCGGCCCCCGCACGGTCAGGAAGACCTGCGACTGGGGTTGCTGCGCCAGCGGCACGTAGATGGTGGGAACCTCCGGCCGTTGCAGCCCCTCGTAGCGAACGCCACCGACCAACCCCACAACGGTGAACCATGGCCCCGAGCCGCCGAACTGCATCTGCTCGCCCAACGCCTCACGACTCCGCAGGTAGCGATCGGCAAAGGTGGTGTCGACCATCGTGACCGGTCGCCCTTGTGCGCCGTCGGCGTCGTCAAATGCCCGCCCGCTGATCAGTGGCACGCCGAGAGTGTCGAAGAAGCCGGGGCTCACCGACACGAAGTGGGCCACCTCCTGACCGGGGTCCGCTTCGCCCTCGCTCGGCCGGCGAACGAAATTGTTCCGGCCGCGAAGCTCCGAAGGCGGCAGGCTGGTGCTCAGGGCGGCTCTCTCGACCCCAGGCGTCGCCGCCATCGCGTCGCGGATCTCGCCGTAGAGGCTCAGTAGACCCTCGGTCGAACCCAGGGCCTCGACCGGCGGCGCAAGGCGTAGCGTCACGCCGGAGGTAGCGTCGAACCCCGGATCCACCCGCTGCAGCTTCAGCACGCTCTCGACCATCAACAGCGCACCGGTCAGCAACGGCACCGCCAGGGCAAGCTCGACCACGACCAGAACCGCTCGCGTCCGCATCTGCTGCCTCGCCGCGGTCGCCGTTTGGCTCCCCTCGCGGATCGATCGCGCCGCGTCGGCGCCCAGGCCGTGGCGGGCCGGAACCAGCCCGAAGACCAACGCCGCCAGCACCATGACAGCCACCGTGAAGGCCAGCACCGACCCGTCGAGGACGATCTCCGACTGCCGCGGCAATCCGGCGGGAGCATTGCGCGCCAGCACCTCCAACAAAGCACGCCCGAGGCCGATGCCTGCAACACCCCCCAGCCCGGCAAGCACGGCGCCTTCCGCCAGAAGCTGACCCAGCAATCGCCCGCGTCCGGCGCCCAGCGCCACCCGCAACGCAAACTCGTGGCGGCGCCGAGCAGCGCGCGAAAGCAACAGGCTGGCGACGTTGGACAGGGCGATGAACAGCACCAGCAGGACGGCGATCATGAGCGCCCAGAGCGTCGGGCCGACGTCGCCGACGACCTCGCGTGACCAGGACGTGGTGACGTAGTGGGTATCCGTTGCGTCGAAGCTGTCTGCCCACCGCTCGCCCACCTGGCGATCGAGCGGTTCGAGAGCTGCCGCCACCTGCTCTTGCGTCCATCCGGGCGCCATGCGGCCGACCACGGTGAGAAAGAACGGGCCTCGCCGACCGGGCTCGAGCATGCGAAAGGCCGGCCAGATCTCCGCCCGGGCGTTGCCGAGCGGTCGAAAATCGGGCGGCATGACACCGAGCACACGGTGCGCGGTGCCGTTGATCTCGAGCGATCTGCCGACCACGTCGTCGGTTGCCCCCAGACGCCGCTGCCAGAACCCGTGCGACACCAAGAGCGTCGGTTCCGCGTCCGGTTCATCTTCCCCCGGCTGCAGCGTTCGCCCGAGCAGCGGCGCCACGCCCAGCGCCTCGAAGTATCCGACCGTCACCCAGGTTCCGTCGACGGCCTCGGGCTCGATGCCACCGGTCAGCGTCATCTGAAACGTCTGCCGGTACCAGCTACTGCCCGAGGTCGTGAAGGCGGCCACCTGCTCGAAGCCCTGAGCTTGTCTGAGCGACAGAAAGTCGGCCACCGAGACATTGAACCGGTTCCTCGGGTTCTGGAGCGAGATCCGCAGCAGGCGCTCCGGAGCGGCATACGGGAGCGGGCGCAGGATAACGGAATTGACGATGCTGAAAACAGCGCTGTTGACACCGATGCCCACCGCCAGCACCGACACCGAAACCAGCGTGAAGGCCGGCGCTTGTCGCAGCTGGCGAACGCCGCCGCGCAGGTCGCCAAGCAACACGGCGACACGGCGCGGCATCTGTGCCCACCAGGGCCGCCGTCGGCCCGCGCTGATGGCGAACGAGGAGCCTCTCCAGGCAAAGTCAATGAGCGCGATCAGCTCCCGGAGGCGCAATGCGACCCTCTGCGGGACCGGCAGGCGATGGGAATCGCCGAGCCGTTGCCTCAGAGTGGACAACAGTTCGTCAGCGTAACCATCGCCGATCCGATCGCGGCCAGCCCGGATGACCAGGCGGCAAAGGCGCAGATACCAGCCGTCCGGGAACGGGTGCCGCTCAGCCATTGGCTCGCGCCGTGGGCGCAGGCAGCACCTTCTTGTCGCAGGCGACCTCGAGCAACTTGGCGAGGCGCTCGGACTCCGCCCGCAGGACCGCCCGCCCGAACGCGGTGGGCTCGTAATTGCGCCGGCGAGGCTCGCTGGACGCGACCGGTTCGATGAGCTGCTCTTGCACCATCCGCTTGATCGCCGCGTACAGCGTGCCGGCCTCAACATGCATGGCCCCATCGGTGCGGCGCTCGATCTCCTGGATGATGCCGTAGCCGTGCAACCGCCGATCCGCCATCGCCAACAACACGTGGTAGGTCAGGTGAGTGAGCGGCAATAGCTCTTCGGGGGTCCTGGAACGCTGCACGGTACACCTCGGAGGGGAAGCTACTATAGGGACAATCTATACAGTGGTTATCCCTACAGTAGCGATCTGACTCCGACGTGTCAATCTGCGACGACCGCCCTTCCAGTTCTGACTCAGGAATGTCCTTCATCGCCTTGCGCAAGAATACATGTATCGTGTATATATACCCAACACATATATACTCTGAGAGGCTGATACTCATGCTCATCCAGGCCCCTGACGATCCCGCCGCCTACCTGCCGCTCAGTCCCACAGACTTCCACCTGCTGCTGGTGCTGTCGCGGGGCAACTCCTACGGCTACGCCCTCATGAAGGCGATGCAGGCGCAGTCGGGCGGCGTGATCCGGCCGGAGATCGGCTCGCTGTACCGTATCCTCGCTCGTTTGGTGGGCGCGGGGCTGGCGGCTGCGGCGGGTGATCGGGTACCGGAGAGCGATGGCCCGGGCCGGCCGCGACGCTACTACCGGATCACGTCGCTGGGGCACACAGTGGTGGAGGCCGAGACCGCTCGTTTGCGAGCGCTCATCGGCCAGGCCTCCGGAGGTGCGCTGGCCGACAGCCGCGGCGAGGCATGATGCGACTGACCCTGCTGGCCGCTCGGGCCGCGGTACGGCTGTACCCCGAGCCTTTCCGGCGCCGCTACGCGGAACCGCTGGTGCAAACGTTCGTCGACCAGCTCGAGGCGGAGCGGCATCGAGGTGCGTTGAGGCGACGTCTCGTTGCCTCCCGCTCCGTGCTCGAACTTCTGCTCGCCGCGACCTGCGAGCGCCTTCGGCCTTCTCATCTACCATCCCCACCGCGACGCCAAACGTCGCGAGGCATCCTCATGGACACAGTCATCGCCGACTTCCGCTTCGCCGCCCGCTCGTTGCTCAAGCGCCCGGCCTTCAGCCTGGTGGCCCTCGGCACCCTAGCCCTCGCCATCGGCGCCAGTACCGCTGTCTTCACGGTCATAAACGGGGTGCTCCTGAAACCGCTGCCGTATCCCGAGCCCGAGCGCATCCTGCGACTGCGGTCGCTCTACAACGCCTCCGAGACCACCGGCATGTCCGAGCCCGACCTTGCCGACCTGCAGAGCCAGATCGACGGCATCGAGCGGACGGTGGGCTACTCGGGCGAGAGCTTCACACTCACCGGGTTCGGGGACGCGGAGATGATCGGTGGCGCTAGCACCACCGGAGCCCTGCTGACGCTATTCGGGTTGGCGCCGGCAATGGGGCGCGATTTCACCGCCGAGGACGGCCTGGAAGGCAACCGCGACGTGGTGATCGTCAGCCACGCATTCTGGACCGGGCGGCTGGGCTCCGATCCCGACGTGCTCGGCCGCACCCTGAAGCTCGACTCGAAGGACCTGGCGATCATCGGCGTTGCTCAGCGCGGCTTCGACTTTCCCCGTGGGGCACAGCTGTGGACGCCCTACAACTACCCGGAGGAAGGGTGCGGCCGGGGCTGCGGCGTCTGGGGCGGCCTGGCACGACTGGCTCCCGACGCGGATCTCGAGTCGGTCCGCCGCCAGGCCGATGTCGTCGCCGAGCGGCTGCGCGCCGAGTATCCCGCGTCCAACGCCACCAAGACCTTCGTTCTCAAGCCGCTCGCCGAGGACATGGTGGGCGAGGTGCGCACCGGCCTGCTGATGCTACTCGTCGCGGTGCTGGCGGTCTTGGGCGTGGCCTGCGCCAACGTTGCCAACCTGCTGCTGGTGCGCGGCGCCGGGCGTGCCGACGAGCTCTCCGTGCGCGCGGCCCTCGGTGCGAGTCGCGGCCGCATCGTCCGGCAGCTGTTGATGGAGAGCCTGGTATTGTCGACCGCCGCCGGGCTCGTGGGGCTGGCGATCGCGCGCGTTGGAACCGCCTGGCTCATCTCGATGGCCCCCGAGCGCCTGCCGCGGCTGCAGGAGGTCGCACTGGATGCCACTGCCATGAGTTTCGCCGTGGTC
>JACZXM010000345.1 GCA_022571615.1 Acidobacteriota bacterium
GGGGCCGCGGCGGCGGTAGCGGCCGTGGCAGCGGCGGTGGCGGTGGCGCGGCCACCATGGATGCATTCGGTGTGGGCAGGGCCCCCGAGGCAGCGGTGGTGTTCGTGATCGATGAGCAGGGGCTGATGGCAGCCCGGCGGGTGATGAAGGGCGTGAGCGACTGGGAGTACACCGAGATCGTCTCCGGCCTGGAGGTGGGCGATGAGGTGGTGCTGTTGCCCTCCACCTCGCTGCTCAACTCGCAGCAGGCCCTGCGCGATAGGTTCTCGCGCTTCACCCGGGTGCCGGGTACGAGCGGCAGCCGAACCAGCCGCCGTTAGGAGGCGTAGATGCTCTCATTCGAGATTCTGATGGTGGCGCTCACATCGCTGCGCGCCAACGTCCTGCGCTCCATGCTCACGATGCTGGGCGTGGTCATCGGCGTGGCGGCGGTGATCACCATGGTGGCGCTGGGGCAGGGGGCGCAGGCGGCGGTCAAGGCACAGCTCGCGGGTCTCGGTGCCACCAACCTCACCGTCCGGCCGGGGTCGGGATTCTGGGGTGGCGACCACCGGGGCCGGAGCCGCGGGGTGCGCATGACCGTGGACGATGCCTACGCGGTGCGCGACAAGACCACCGCCATCGAAGCCGTGGTGCCGGTGCTCGACCGCTCCAATATCCAGGTGGAGTACAAGAGCTGGTCGGGCACCCTGAGCGTTACCGGCACCTGGATCGGGTACCTGGATCTCAACAACTGGGATCTGGCTTCCGGACGCTTCTTCAACGTTGCCGAGCAGGACGGCATCCGGCGGGTGGCGGTGCTGGGCTCGGAGGTGTCCGAGAACCTGTTCCCGAGCGGGGTGGACCCGGTGGGGGAGGAGATCCGTATCCGTGGGATCGCCTTTCAGGTTATCGGTACGCTGGAGGAAAAGGGCGACACCGGGTTCCGCAGCCGCGACAACGTGATCATCGTGCCGCTATCGACCGCCATGCGGCGCCTGTTCGGCACCAAGTACCTGTCGAACATGACGGTGCAGGCGACCTCGGAAAACCACCTCACCATGGCGATGGCCGAGATCGAGTCGGTGCTGCGGCGCCAGCACCGGCTGCGCCCGGGGGTGGACAACGATTTCTCGATCACCCGCCAGACCGAGTTTCTGTCGGTCATGGCCTCGGCCACCGAGAGCTTCACCTTCCTGCTCGCCGGCATCGCCGCCATCAGCCTGCTCGTGGGCGGTATCGGGATCATGAACATCATGCTGGTCTCGGTAACCGAGCGCACCCGCGAGATCGGCATCCGCAAGGCGATCGGCGCCCGCAACAGCGCCATCCAGCTCCAGTTCCTGATCGAGGCCGTGGTGCTCAGTTGCCTCGGCGGGGCGATGGGAATCGCCCTCGGTTACTGGGCCTCCAACGAGGCCGCCGCCCGTGCCGGCTGGCAGATGATGGTCTCGGCCGACTCGGTCACCATGGCCTTCGGCTTTTCCGCCTTCATCGGCGTGGTGTTCGGCTTCTACCCCGCCCGCAGGGCCTCGCAGCTAGACCCGATCGAGGCCCTGCGCTACGACTGATCGGTGGCCGCGATAGGGCCCCGCTGCCGCGTGGGCCCGCTGTCTCAGCCGGCGATGATCGCCTCGGCCTCGATCTCCACCAGCATGCGGGAATCGATCAGGCGGCTGATCTCGATCATGCTCGTGGCCGGCCGGATGTCAGCGAAAAACTCCGCGTGGGCCCTTCCGACCGCCTCCCAGGATTCGATATCGGTGACGTAGATCCGCGTGCGGACCACGTCCTCCAATCGGGCCCCCGCCTTCTCGAGCGCCCACTGTACGTTTCCCAAGATCTGCACCGCCTGCGCGTAGGGATCGCCGATCCCGACGACCTGTCCATCGGTGTCGGTTGCCGTGGTCCCCGATACGTGAACGTGGTTGCCGACACGCACGGCGCGGGAGTACCCGACCAGCGGTTCCCAGCGCGTGCCCGTCGATACGTTGATGCGTTCCATTGCTTGGTTCCTCGTATGCTGTGTCCGCTGCAATTGTCTCCATACAGGACAGAATCGCTCGGCAGTTGACCCGGACACAATCGCCAGGCCAAGACAGCCGGCCTTCCAGGGCTTCCGACTGCGTGATAGCTTTCTCAACTCAAGGCACAGTGTGGAGATTCTTGCTCCGCCGGTGGTGCGAACGAAGGCATGTCGCTGTAGCTATCATGAACCAATGAGACCGTCTTCTGGGGCTCGGTATTGTAGGAGCGTCGCGCTCCTGCTGACGCTGTCCGTCGGTTCGTTCAGCGTCCTGGTAGGTGCGCACGTACCCTCCCCGGCGGGCGACCTCATCGGTCCGTCCGGGAGCCTGTACAGTGCGGGGCACAGGCATGGGCTCGGAGCGGGACCGTCTCGGGCCCGCGACTACACCCGTGAACTTTGCGTCATCTGCCTCGCTCACACCGGCGTTCACGCCGTCGCCCACGACGCGCACGCGCTGCATCCCGCCGGAGTCCGACCCTCTCCTCTGGCTTTGGTCGCCACCCCACGGGCTCTGAGGCCCTCCTCGGCTCAGCCCCCGTCCCGCGCACCGCCCCGCACCTGACGGCTGACGCTGCCCGCACTCCAGGCGGGCGTCTCATGTGCCGCAGCCAGCATCCAGCTCCAGTTGGCTGCCTTCCCGTGCGGTAACCCCGTAAACCAACGCGCCGTTACTGCCACGTGGTTGAGGAAGAGGGGATTCGTGTTCGAACTATTTCGCGCGACAACAATTCGCGCCCGACGCCGGTGCCGTGTCGTGGCGCTGGGCGGAGCGCTGCTGATTGCAGGAGGCACCGCCGCAGTCCCGCGGGCGATTGCGGCCCAGCACCCGCAGGTGGCGGTTTCAGCGATGATGCAGAGCGGCTCAGCGGCGCCGCAGATGCTCCAGGCAGATGAGCCACAAGGCCAAAAGGCACTGAATCTGGCCGACGCGTTGTCGGTGTTTCTGAACCGAAACCTGCTGCTGGTGGCGGCGAGATTCGATCTGGATTCGGTGAGAGCCGAAGAGCTGACCGCCCGCCTCAGACCCAATCCCGAGCTCAGCCTGGAAGCTGAGGGCCTTCCCACCGACTTTGACGCCAGCTATTTCCAGGAACAAGAGATCGTGGCCGCGATTACCTATGTGTTCGAACGGGCCGGCAAACGGGGCAAGCGCATGCAGACGGCTGCTGCCAGAACGAGAGTGGCCGAGGCCCAGTTCGAGGCCGCCATGTGGATACTCACCAACGCCTTCAAGCGTGATTTCTACCTCGTGGCCCTGACCCGGAACAACTTGCGGCTGGCCCAGGCGAACCAGGAGACCTTCGACGAGATCCTCGACAACACCCGGCAACTGTACGAGTCGGGCGAGATCTCAGGGTTGGATCTGCGTCGCCTGGAGGTCGAGAAGATCAGCTTCGACGTGGATGTGGCCAATGCTCACATCGACTACGAGCTGGCACTGCGCAACTGGCGCTTGCAGCTCGGCGGTGATTACCACAGCAACAGTTTTACGGTCGATGAAACACTCCAGCACCGGGACTTTCCCGTCTCGCGCGCCGACCTTCTCCAAACCGCGCTTGCCAACCGACCCGACCTGCAGGGGGCCCGGGCCGCCGGCGAGGCCGCCGATGCGGACATTCGGCTGCAACGGGCCCAGCGCATCCCCGACCTGTCGCTGTCGCTTGGCTACAAGTGGGATTTCGGAGTTAGCCAATACACCTCCAGTATCGGTTTCAGCTTGCCGATCTTCGACCGCAATCAAGGCGAGCGCGCCAAGGCACTCATCGACAAGAGGAGATCCGACAACCTGCGGAGGATCCTCACCAACGACATTGTCGGCGACGTCGACAAGGCCTCGATTATCCCCGAACCGTCCAGCGCCGCGCTCTTGGCGTTCGGTGCGCTGGCGGCTCTGCGCGGCTTGCGCCGCCGCGGCTAAATCCGCGCGGCGTCGCGCCCGGCGCGGGAC
>JACZXM010000346.1 GCA_022571615.1 Acidobacteriota bacterium
CCTCGTGCGCGGCTACTCGAGTGCCGATGAGCCCGAGCCTCCGCTCGAGGGTCAAAACGTCCCCGCCTACTGGCCGCGGCCGCCTCAAGCGCTATCGGCCGAGGCGGGCATGCACCGGTTCGTATGGGACATGCACTACCCGCGTCCGGCAGTGCTGCGCTTCGGCTACCCGATCTCGGCGATCCCGCACAACACGCCGGTCACACCGCTGGGCCCCGCGGTGTTTCCAGGCCGCTACACGGTCCGGCTGACGGCCGGGGGCGAATCCATGGAGCAAACGCTCATCGTGAAGATGGACCCGCGCGTCACGACTTCCGACGCCGAGCTCGCACGGCAGTTCGGGCTCTCGATGAAGCTCTATGGCATGCTGCAGAAGGACTTTGACGCGCTCCAGCAGGTACAGGTGTTCCGCGCCGATTCCGCCAACTCAGCCCGCGACCAGCAAGCCGCCGTCATCGAAGCCACCCTGAGAACCCTCAACGGCCGCATCGGATCACTGTACCGAATCGTCGAAGGGGCCGACGTCGGCCCGACGTCACAGCTGGTCGAGGGCGCCGGCGAGGTCGAGCGGCAGCTGCGGGAAACCCTCGCCCAGTGGGAGGCTTTCAAGAGCCGATAGCGCGGCGGGGGCTGGCGATGATCGAAGGGCTGCGGCCCCACTTCGACGCGCAGATCGCGGCGCTCGCTAGTTGTTCCGGAGCAACTCGATCGCGACTCGGAACGTGACGGACTTCGAAGGCTGCGGGATAGAGGTCGTCAATCCCTGGGACGGGTATTGAGCTAAGCCAAGCTAAGCTAGGCGGGTCGGATCAGCGGTCCCCGGTCGGTGACGATCCGGTCGGCGAGGCGGTTGAAGGCGTGCTCGGTAGCGGTGTCCGGGCCGCCCCAGATCGGGACCTTACGGCCGATCGTGGTGAGCGTGTCGTAGAGGATAAACCCGGCGAGCTTGCCCTCGCGGCCGCCGCTCGAGTGAATGATCTGCACCGGGAACGCGGCCGACCCGACGATCGGCGCGAGGCCTACCCACAGGGCGATCCAGGGTGCTTCCTGGCCCTGTAGCCGGGAGCTCAGAATGCGACCGGCGGTATAGGCGGTGCGACAGGCAGAGCCGGCCAGAATCACGCCCGCCGCTACCGCCCACAGCGGCAGGATGCCGGCTTGACCCAGGAGCGGCAGCCCGACCAGCGCGCCCAGCTTGTAGAACGGCTTGATCGCCAGGTGGACGGCGAAATCGGTCAGGTACATCGCCTGCCCACGGCTGCCTGCGAGCCGGCGCAGGTAGGCACTTTCGCGGCGGCCGAGCTGCCTACGCTGCTGCCAATACCGTATCCGGCACAGCACGTAGTATCGGGCCAGGCGCGACCGGTGCCGCTGCGAGAACAAGAAGCGCGCCGCATTGCGGGCCGACAGCAGGGGATCGATTCGAGTTAGTCGGCGCAAGGTTTCGACCCCATGGCGGCGGGCGGCGCTCACGACGTCTCCTGCCAGACGCCGGATCTCGTGCCGGTACCAGGTCCAAGGCTCTTGTGCGTACCAGGCAGCTTGCGCGGGCGTGATCCGCTCGGTCATGGCTGCTGCCGCAAGGCTACGCTGCAACCGGGAGGGCGCATGCCATCGCCGTTGATGGCGCCCAAGGGCCCGGGCGTCGTCGACGAGGCGACCGACTCGGGTCGGTCCGATTCTCTCCTCCAGATCTCGACCGTGTGCGGTCAGGTAGCGCGCGAGTCGATCGATGTCGACGTCGTCGAACAGTGCCCGTCGGTGCTTCCAGCACTTCGGCAGGTAGTAACCGAGCAACGATCTCGGGTCGATCGGGAACAGCGCCGGCACCCCGGATTCCAGGTCGATCCAGGTCCAACGCGGTTCGGCACCGCGGCGGGAGCTTGGCGCATCGCGACGCTCGCTGACGAGGAAATTGTTGGCCGCCACCGGGTTTCCGCGACCGGCCTGCCAGGCCAGGCCGTCGAACCCCGCTGCCTCGAGGTGGCGCTGCAGCGGTTGCATGATCTGCTCGGCAAGCTCCCGCTGCTCCCCATCGCGGGGAGAGGAGAACGGATGGTGCAAGGCAGTTGGGAAGGCGCGCACGAAACGGGTCCGAAGCTCCCACGCCCGCAGCTCATGATTCCAGCGGATGCCGGTTGCCGGCGCGACCTGTAGCCGGTCGCCTAACCAGTACGGCACCAATTCGACCAGAATCCGTCGCCGGTACAACGCGCACAGAACCGCGTCGTGGTTCCAGCGATAGGGATTGGCTGCTCCCGACACCAGCAGGTGGACGAGATTCCCGAGCGGGTCGCCGATAAACGCCTTGGCAGCGACCAACTTTCCGCTCTCGTCGCGGTCCAGGAACACCACTCCTGAGCGCCCGCGGCCGATCACCGGACGGGGACGATCGACGAGATTCGGTGCCGCTCGGGCCACCGCGATGGAAGGTATGGGATGCGTTGCGCGAGACACAGATCTCCTCCTGCCAAGATTGTAGGGACAATGTGGACACAATCCGAAGCCGCAAATGGACCCGCACGACCAACCACCCGGCAGACGGCGAACCGGGCTTCGGTGTACAACAAGGGCGGGTCGGCGACAGTGTCCGGTTCTCACTCTTGCAGGGTGAGCACCGCGCCGTCTTTCGAGAATCGAAACCGGGTTTTCCCGCTGGAGCGTTACCGATGGCCGAAATCACCTTCAAGGGCAACAGCATCCACACCTCCGGCAATCTGCCGTCGGTCGGCAGCGACGCCCCTGGGTTCAAGCTCGTCGCCAACGATCTTTCCGAGGTCGAGCTGGCGGGATTCGCCGGCAAGAGTGTCGTGCTGAACATCTTCCCCAGTCTCGATACACCGGTGTGCGCGACCACCGTGCGTCGCTTCAACGAGCTCGCCGCTGGCCGCGAGGGGACGGTCGTGCTGTGCATCTCGGCCGACCTTCCGTTCGCCCAAGCTCGGTTCTGCGGCGCCGAGGGAATCGAGAATGTGCAGACCCTCTCGTCGTTCCGCAATCCCGGGTTTGGCACTGCATATGGCGTCAACCTCGTGGACGGACCTCTGGCGGGGGTGCTGGCGCGGGCTGTGGTGGTGGTGAACGGCGATGGCAAGGTCGCCTACACCGAGTTGGTGCCCGAAATCGTCCAGGAGCCAAACTACGACGCCGCGCTCGAGGCGCTGTGAGCGCGCTGCAGGGTACGCCGGGGTCGGCATGAGCGAAACGAAACCGTCGGGCGAGCGGACACTGTTCCGTCTCGGTGCATTGGTCGGCTTGATACTCCTCGTGCTGGCGGCGGCCGATCTGCTGCGAGGCACCGGCGGGCGGGTGTGGCTGAGCGGCGTCGCGGTGGCTGAGGAGACTGGCACGCGCGAGGCCGCGGTGTCGAAATCGACCCTGTTCCGGAACGTGCGTGTGTTCGACGGCGACGCCGTGGTCGAGTCGACCCAGGTGCTGGTGCAGGAGGGGAAGATCACCGCGATCGGCGGGGAGATCGAAGCGCCGCCCACCGCCGAAGTCATTGACGGTGCGGGTTTCACCCTGCTGCCCGGTCTGATCGACTCGCACGTGCACGTCTTCGGTCCGGTGCTCAAGGCGGCGTTGATCATGGGGGTTTCGACCGAGCTGGACATGTTCACGCTGCCCGATGCGGCGGCCGCTCTGAAGGCGGAGCAGGAACGTGGTGAAGGACTGGACCGCGCCGACTTGTTCTCGGCTGGATACCTGGTGACCTCTCCGGGCGGCCACGGTACCGAATACGGGTTCGAGGTCCCGACCCTCACCACGCCCGAGCAAGCCGATGCTTTCGTGCAGGCACGTGTCGACGAGGGCTCCGACTACATCAAGATCGTGCTCGACGACGGGTCGCTGGGCCGCAGCTTCAACACGCTCGATCTGCCGACCATACAAGCGGTGATCGAGGCCGCGCATCGGCGCGGCAAGCTGGCGGTGGTGCACGTCGCCCGGCAGCAG
>JACZXM010000347.1 GCA_022571615.1 Acidobacteriota bacterium
GCAAAGGCTTGCTGCAGCGAGCAAGCGCGTGGGCGCGTGATACCGGAGCGAGACTTGCCGTGTCGGGGGCTGGGCGATACGCGCAAGCCCCGTCCAGCGACGCGTACCCGCCCATCTATACCGATCGTCCGACAGAGCTCGCTCGGGAATTGCACTTCGAGCCGGCCGACCGGTTCGCCAGCGCCGAAATCAGGGGGACAGAAGATAGGTTGCCGTATTTCGACACTCAGCAGGTCGACGGAGTGACTTGGCAGAGCCCCCTGCAGACGTACCTCGAGATGATGCAGGGAGGAAAGCGCGAGCGCGAACTGGCCGCCACATTGCGCGAGCTGGTGCTCGGTGGATCGCCGTGACCGAGACAAGCCTGGAACGCAAGCTGGTCGAGCTTGTTCGAGAGGCAGAAAAGCACTCGATCCGGCCGATCCTCGCCGGTGGCCTAGGCGTTCTGCTGCGGGTTCGGTTTGCTCGGGTTCGCAGAGAGCTAACCCTGGCGGATCCGCCAATTGCGCGCGCCACGCGGGACCTGGATCTGCTGCTGCCTGCGGAGGTCGTTGTCGACGCGAGCAGGATGGAGTTCTTCCGCGGTGTTCTCGATCGGCTCGGATACCAGGAGGTTGAAGGCGCTCGCTACTATCAGTTTGTCGGCGGATCGGGTGCTGCCGCCGTGAAGGTCGACCTGCATGCGGAGCCACCCCGCGAGACGTCGGGGGTGAAGATGGACTCCAGGCGCATCCGGGCGCACGGATACCGCTTGCTGCATGCGCGGCGTCTGGACGAGGCGCTCGGCAGCGAGATGCATCCGGTACCCATTGCGATGCTCTCCAACGGTGCAGTGGTAGCCGCTCCGGAACGAGGCTCTGTCGAGGTTCTGACGCCGAATCTCTTTACCTTCTGGGCGATGAAGCTGATGGCCCTCCGGGACAACCTTCACAACCGTGAAGATGATGAGGGTCGGCGCCACGCCTACGACATGTACGCTCTCTGGGCCTGCACTTCGGAACAAGTCTGGAGCGATGCCATGAGCGTCGGAGAGTTCACCCGGGGCGCGCCACAACGGAATGAAATCCGGGAGGCCGTGAAAGAGCTCTTCACCGGTACCGACGCAATCGGGCAGATTCGCCTCCGGGAGGCGCTACGGGCGGAGGGCGTCGAAGCGGGGGGCGATGAGCTCGAGAGGTTCCGCCATGACCTGCTCGAGCTCCTCGGTTCCTTGCGCTAAATGGCTAGTTCCACACCGAGCGAGCTCAGCGCTCGCCGACGCGGATCAACCGTCCCGGGCTCGGCATCGGAACCGGACCGGGATGCTGCCGGAGCCAGTCGATCACGACATCGCCCACGGAGCGCTCGTCGTTGGCGAGCCAGGGCACGCCCTCGAAGGTGCTGTACAGGTCGCCGCCCTCGGCCATGAAGCTGATCACGGCGATCCGGTAGGTCCGCGCGAGGTCCACCTCGTGGCCACCGATCTGCAGGCTCACGAGCCGTCCGCCCAGTGGGCGCGAAAGGTCGTACTCGGCAACCAGCCCCGAGACCTGGATCATGCCGCGCTCGAGTGTGAATCCCTGCTCGAGCACCTCGATCAGCTGAGCGCCGGTCAGCTCCAGCGCCACCACCGAGTTCAGGAACGGCAGCGCGTCGCGGACATCACCGAGCGTGATCTCCCCCGGTGGCAGGTCGGCACGCAAGCCTCCGGCGTTGGTCAAGCCGACCTCTCCTCCGCCCACCTCCCGGATGACGTCGGCGACGAAGTTGCCGAACGATGACTCGCGGTTGTACTTGCGAACCAACCTCTGCTCCAGATTCCCGACGAGCGTTCCGATCTCCTCCCGGAAGCGCTCCTTGTAGGCGCCGATCTTCTCGGCCATCAGCGGATCGGGCGCGTAGTCGGCACTGAACGGGATCACCAATCCGCCCTCGTGCTCGAGCACCTCGCCGGTGCCGGTGTCGACACGCAGCCGCAGCACCCCGAGCCGGGTCCCGTGCCCGAACGTCTGCATGATGATGGTGCCGGTGTGGGGGTTCACGTACGGCGGATCGATACCACGGTGGGCGTGTCCGGCCAGGAACACATCGATGCCTGACACTTTGGTGGTGAGCTCGATGTCCTCGTCGAAATCGCGCCATACCTCGCGGTCGGCCTCCTGGTCGGTCTGCATCGGCCCGGTCTTGCCCTGGTGGGCCAGCACTACGATCAGATCGACCAGGGGCTCGAGCTCCTTGACCGAGGCACGCAGGTAGGGCTCCGGATCGCGGAACTCGAGCTCCTGCACCAGCGATGGCACCACCACGCTGATGGCGTCCTGTCCGATGATCCCGATCACACCGACCCGGAAGCCGTCCTTCTCGATGATCGCGTGCGGCTGCGTGAACAGGATGTCGGTGCCGCGGTAGAAGGTATTGGCCGATAGCACCGGGAAGGCGACCCGGTACATCTGCTGGCGGAAGTTCTGCCAGCCGTAGTCGAACTCGTGGTTGCCGAGCCCCAGAGCGTCGTATCCCATGGTCGTCATCATCTCCATGAGGATCTCGCCGTAGGTGAGCCTGGAGAGCAGCCCGGTGAACATGTCCCCGGAGTCGAACAGGTAGACGGGGTTGCCCTCGCCTGCCTCGCGCTCGCGGATGCCGTCGATCATGGTCTTGAGGTGCACGGCACCACCGAGCTTCGGGCTTCCCTCCATCCAGTAGGCCTCGATCGGGTCGATGGCGCTGTGAAAGTCGTTCGTGTGCAACAGAACAACCTCGCGCTCCTGGGCAAGAGCCGGAGACGCCCCCAGCAGCACCAGCCCAACGAGCAAGGTTCGCGCGACGGGCAAAACACGACCGCATTGGAGCACCGCAACGCCTCCTGGAGTGAATGGAGCCGAGAGCTCGTCGCCACGGCACCGATAAGACGCGGTCGTCGTGGCCGTCGAACTGTAATGAACCGCCGCCAGCCGGGCAACGGTAGTCCTTGAACAACCTCGACGAGCTCCGAAAGCGCCGAGACGGTTGAGGGTCCTGGTCGACACCTCCGTATGACAGCCGTCCAGATGCTTCTAGAGCACACGAATATTGCGCTCCAGAAGCCGGATGTCGTATCTGCTGCGCTTGACCGGTTTCCCAAAGGCAAGTCGGTCGACTTTTCAGATTGTCTGATTCTCGAAATAGCTCGCAGCGCCGGGCACGAACGAGTTGCGCCGCGCTTCAGCAGGCCGCGGTGGGAGTCACGCTTGGCTCCTCGCGCTCATAGGACGGTCGCCTACCGATCGACCTCGCCCTTCTCCCAGCCCCGGATGCCTTTGGTCATCCATTCCGGTGCCGGGACGCCACGCAGGTGGTGGTCGAAGAACTGTTGCATGCGCACGGTCCAGTCCTTCTGGTTGACGCGTTTGCGCAGGCCGTGCTCCTCGCCGTTGTAGTTGTACATGTAGGCCTCTTTGCCGAGCCGGCGGAGGGCCATGATGAACTCGATGCCCTGGTACCAGGGCACCGCACCGTCGTTGTCGTTGTGGATGATCAACAGCGGCGTGTCGATCTTGTCGGCCCAGAACAAGGGGGAGTTCTCGATGTACCGCAGCGGTACCTCCCACAGCGAGGCGCCGAGGCGGGACTGGGTGCGCTCGTACTGGAACTGGCGCACCAGGCCCGAGCCCCAGCGGATCCCGCCGTAGGCGCTGGTCATGTTCGACACCGGCGCGCCTGACTCGGCAGCCTTGAAGATCCCCGTCTGGGTGACCATGTAGGCGATCTGGTAGCCGCCCCAGCTATGCCCCTGCACGCCGATGTTTTCTCCGTCCACAAAGCCTTTATTGATCAAGGCCGTGACGCCGGGCACGACGGCGTTGAGCGCGCTCTCGCCCGGATAGCCGACTTTGTAGGGGATGTCCGGCACGAAGACGAGGTACCCGCGACTGGCGTAGAACGAAAAGCTGATGCTCGACCGCGCCGTGGCCGGCGGGCGATGCCGGTGCAAGC
>JACZXM010000348.1 GCA_022571615.1 Acidobacteriota bacterium
CCAGCCGGTCTCCTTCTCCTTATCCAATCCACTCCAGTCTACGCCAATCATGAAACGGTCCCAGAGCCGGGCCCATTTCGCGTCGCAAGCATCGGGATCCTCGGCCGCCTCCCCATTTTGATAGACCCAATGTTGGAAGGCATCCACCACCGCCATGTAGGGCCAGAACAAAACGATATCCTCCAAATGTTTGATGCGCGTGCGCGCGGCGTCCGCGCGTGCACCGGCGCTGCGTGTGATTGACAGCCGCAACAGTAGTTTTATCGTGATTTTATGATTGATGCGACTCCCGCCATGCCAGGACGAAATGTTGAAAAACCAACAATTAACTGTTGATTTTTAAACAGTTGGTCATGTAGATTCGTTCTCGAACGATCCCCAGAGAGTTCGATTCTTGAGCGAAGGCAAGACCCGGCTCAGTCGTCGCGAGCAGGAGATGATGGACATCATCTACGCGCGCGGCCATGCCACCGCCGCCGAGGTCCGCGAGTCGATGCCCGACCCGCCGACCGATGCCGCCGTCCGCACCACTCTCCGCGCATTGCACGACAAGGGGCATGTGCGAGTGGCCCGCGATGGTCGTCGTTACGAATACTCGCCCACCGTGCCTCGCGCCACCGCCCGTCGTTCGGAACTCGAGCACGTCCTGCACACATTCTTTGGTGGTTCAACCGAAAGCGCGATGACCACGCTGCTCGAACTTGGTGGCGAAGAGCTCTCGAAAAAAGATCGCGTGCGGCTCAAGCGCCTCATCGATAAGGCCGCGGGGGAGGGCAGATGATGAGCGCAGTGTTCCCGTGGCTGCTCATGTTGTGGGCGAAGGCCTCGATTCTGCTGATTCTCGCGCTTGTCGCGGACCGTGTGCTGCGCGGAGCACCGGCGCGCGCCCGGCACGCACTGTGGACGGGGACCTTCATCGCCTTGCTTGCCCTGCCGATCCTGTCGGGGATGTTACCGGAACTGCCGGTGCCGAGCCTGGGCTTGCTGCCGGCCGCGGCCGTAGAGGCGCCACGGATGCCGGCGGGTTCGCCCGTCGGGATGGGTTCTCCCGTCGCGGTTGAGGCGTTGACGCCAACAGCCGTCCTGGTTGCCCAGACCGACCAGGGCGCGGCCTTCGGGGCCGCGGAGGCAGCCCGTCCCTCCGAAGACGTCGCCGCCATATCGCCGACGCGCGACTACGGTGCAGTGGTCGCCGATCGTTTGGTCGCCGCGGCGCCCACCAGCGTGGTCGGGTTGTGGGCATTCGGTGCGGCGATTGCGCTGTCCTTGCTGCTGATCTCCTTCCGCCGGGCATCGCGTCTCGTGGCGCGCGCGGGAGAGGTGCTCGATGTTGCCTGGCGCACCGACTTGCGCGAGGCCCGTGCCATGCTCGGCATGCGCGACACGGTTCGGCTGCGCGCCAGCTCGCTTATTGGAACGCCTATGGCCGGCGGCCTCTGGCGCCGCGTCGTGTTAGTGCCCGATCTGGCCTGCACGTGGAGCGCCGAACGAAGACGCTTTGTTCTCTTGCACGAGCTCGTTCACCTGGCTCGCCGCGATCCGGTGCGCCACCTGATCGCACGCCTTGCGCTCGTGCTGCACTGGCCCAACCCGCTCGCATGGTTAGCGGCGCACCGGGCGATGGCGGCACGCGAGGAGGCGTGCGACGAGCAAGTGCTGTCGCTCGGCGCCAAGCCTTCGAGCTATGCCCGCGAGCTGATGGAACTGAATGAACTTCTGCGATCCCCGAGCCTCACGCGCATCGCCGTGCTACCGATGATCCAACACTCTCGAATGGAGAAACGAGTCATGAACATCCTTCGTGACAACCGCCGTCCGCTTCGTCGGCCGGTGGCGATCGCCCTCGTGGCCGCCGCCGGTATTGCCACCTTGTCGGTTGCCGCAGCCACGCCGCAGGAGCCGCAGAAGCCGAAACCCGTAGTGAAGGTGAGGGTGGCGCCGCAGGTCGCGGTCAAGTCGGTAATAAAGCTAGAACCGCAGATCACGGTGGTGCCTGCGGTCGTTCGGCTGGATCCCGAGGTCAAGATCGTGGCGCGCCCGGTAGTGAGCGTCGTGCCAGAGATTCAGCTCGCGCCCAGCCAGATTATGGTCAATGTCGCGCCGCAGATCGCCCTAGCAGTTGTGCCAAGCCGGGTGGTGGGAATCGCCGTCGCACCGAGTGTGGCGATGGCGCAGACGCCGGCGTTCTCTGGCGTGGCCTTCGAGTCGGCCTGCACGCCGGAGCGATCCGGTACCTTCGACGGCAGCAGGTGGATCACCACCGATGGCGACGATGGCGAGGACTCCGTCTATCAACAGATCGGGATCCAGAACGGCGACTTCATCTTCATCAAGCGCTTCGACGACCAGATGGTCTGCATGCGGACCGACGGCGATGTCGAGGTCGACCGTGAGACCGGCGCGATTACCAGCATCGGATCGGACGGGCTGGTCGTGTGGGAGGCTCACGATGGGGGCACCGTGCAGCGTCTCGAGGTTCGCGCCGGGGACGACTACACCTGGAGCATCAATGGTGATAAGCGTGCCTTCGACGCTGATGCGCGCGCCTGGTACGACGGCATGCGCGAGGTCGTCGGCGGTCACTGGAAGATCGTGCACATCCGCGGCCAGGCCAGCAGCCTGCGGGGACAGATCTCGTCGATTCGCGGTCAACGCAGTAGCTTGCGGGGGCAGATCTCATCGGCACGCGGCCAGGTCAGCAGCATGCGGGGACAGATCTCATCGATTCGTGGTCAACGCAGTAGCTTGCGGGGGCAGATCTCGTCGATTCGCGGCCAGGTCAGCTCCATGCGGGGGCAGATCTCCAGCGAGCGCGGCTCAATCTCCAGCCTTCGAGGCCAGCGTCGTCGTGCTGAGGACGACCAGCTGCGCAAGATCGACGAGCGCATCGAACGGCACAACATGCGAATCCGCGAGATCGAAGAGCAGCTCGAGGCGTTCGGCGTTGAGGCTCGCATGGCCGAGGTCGAGGCACAGATCGAGGCCCTCCGGACGGACGATAGGATTGCCGAGACCGAGGCGCTGATCGAGTCCTACGATCTCGACGCCCGCACGGCGGAGATCGAGCGCCACATCGAGGCACTGGAAGTAGACGCGAACACCGCCCGCATCGAGGCCCAGATCGAGGCGATGAATGCTTCCGAGCGCATCGAAGAGCTGGAGGCTAGCCTGGAGCCTGCGCTCGAACGCCTGCAGCGTCTGATCGCACGGATACGCTAGCGGCCCAGGTCTGGAGCTGAGTCGGGGCAGTGCGATAGGGTGCCGTCCTCGTCGGCCATCGCCTCGAGCCGAGCCTTGCTGAGCTCTCTCGGGCGCAGGTCGCTCCGGCTGTGGGCGCTCAATGCTCGAGCTCGTCGGTTCCGCGAGATCCCTGCCTTTCCTGCGCTGGTACAGGGCCCGCAGCTTCGTGCCGAGCAGCTCATCGAGCGCTGGTACGTGGTGATCGGCGCGCTGCCGGAGAACCAGGGTGACCGTACCTCGTAGACATGCTTGGCGATGCCGAGCACGCTGAAGTGCTCGCGCGCGTTGATCTCGACCTTGAGGCGCATCCGCTGCACAGGTTCGAAGGTACAGTGGTAGCGGTAGCCCAGTGTCACCCGACCGCGGCTGCGCTTGTAACGAGGTGTCCCAAGCCAGGGGTCGAGCCGTTCACGAATGGCATCCGGCAGAGGACCGATCGAACCAGCTCGAAGCTGGACCAGATCGATGTCCTCCGAGTAGCGGCATGGCAGCGCGACGAAGAGCTTGTGCAGCGCGGTCCCTCCGCAAAAAGCGAGCCCGTCGGCGACGACCGAGTCGGAGAACAGCTCGACCAGCGCACGGGAAACAATGAGATCCTGCTCGACCTGTTCGTTCTCCGGCCATGGAGCGTTGGTGCGCCACGCAGTGATGTGCGCCCTCGGAATCACAGGTCCGGCTCCACGATTACATTGG
>JACZXM010000349.1 GCA_022571615.1 Acidobacteriota bacterium
TGGAGCAACTCGCCCAAGAGGCCAAGAATCGCCGTCAACGGATTCAGGCGTCGGTAACAGAGCTCCAGGAGTCGCTGGACAATTTGCGCCTCAGCGTCAAGTACATCGTCTTCGATCTGGAAGCGACACGGCGTGAGAATGCCTACCTCCGCAAGTTGCTCGAACAAGCCAACCGTGACGATGCGCCCCGATCTGATCCGAACGCCGACGACTACTACGACCAGGATCCCTCCGGTTCGGACTAGGCCTGCCGGTTGGCCGGGCGCTGAGCCGGTGCGGCCATACCCTGACTCCTCCTTGCGAACGCTGCGGCTGGGCCGATCCACAACGTATCCGCAGCCGATGTCTAGGCAGGCAACGCGCCGGAGCAATCCGGCGCGTTGGCACATCGCAGACCAGGATAAACCAGACGGTGCCCGGAGCCGGACGGGTGCAGGCGCGTTGCGAAAGACCGCGGGGGCCTGGGATAGCCTGGGCGCGGTGGCGGTCGAGGGGCATCGGTCCATCGGGTCGGGCGACGGTACCTTTGGTAGAGCAGAGACTGCCGGCAACTCCATGACGCGGCTGAGACATCTACTTGCAGGCGGGCGTTGTTGCGCCCCCTGCGCTGTGTCCGGAAGTGGGGTCCGTCGACGATCCGGAGTATCCAAGCAAGGCCGGTTGTGAATCTGCGCAAGGTAGGCCCCTGCGGGTCCTCGGGTCCCTGCCTCAGGGAAATACAGCCTCCACGGTTAACTTGCACCCACCGCCGCCTTATAGTTAGGTGCCGGGATCGCCCACAGCGACACTTGACGCCCCATGGTCTTTTCATACCGGCCCAAATCGGAGCACAGGAATGAAACGCGCAAGTCAAAGGACAGGGCCGCTGGCGATGACGGCGACGTGTGTGGTTGGCCTGGTTGGGGCGGGTCTGCTCGGCGCGGGGCCGGGTGATTCGATCAGTGATGCAACTATAAGCAGCGGTAGCCCGATCGTGCTCGCCGGGACCGGTTGCCCGCTTCCGTCGTGCACGATTGACTTCGAGCCCGCCCCCTGTCCTAATCAGGGCGAAATATGCGGCGCGATCTTCGCCGGAGGCAGTGGTTGCGTCTTCGACGGCCTGGAGTTCTGCTATAGCTCCGGCTTCTTTTCCTATGCCGTGGATCCCATCACTCCGGCGTCGATCTCGCTGCTGGGTGATCTGGTGGCTCTGGACGTCTTCTTTGCCAATGTGGTGGGCAGCTCGGGGCAGATGCGCTTCTTCAATGCCGACAAGGTCGAGATCGGCACGCCGATGCTTACGAACGGTGAGTGTGACGTGTCCATGCCGAAGATTCAGTCGCGCGTCTTCGACGAACCGGTGCGCTTCATCGAGGTTTCGGCGACCGGCGGGCGGGTGTACATCGACGATTTCTCGGTCAACCCCGGGTTCGAGCCGCCGCGAGGCGATCTGAACGGAGACTGCGTCGTTGGGGTGCCGGATCTACTGGCCCTGCTCGCGGCTTGGGGACCGTGCGCTGAGTGCATGGATTGCCCCGCGGACCTCAACGATGATTGCAGCGTTGGGGTGGCCGATCTCCTGATCCTGCTGGCGAACTGGGGGTAGCTGAGCCTGACCCGGACCCGGACCGCGACCGGACCCCGCCAGTCGGCAGGGCCGTGGATACGGTGGCAGCGCTGTGCACTGCGGCCACCTGGCCCGGCTTGATATGGCAGAGGTCCGGTGCTATAAAGATATGAGACCGTACCGGTGCTCATTGCATCCGGGCAGCGGTGCCCGGCCCCAGGGAACGCTCGATGTTGTTGCTGACGAGAAAAACCGACTACGCGTTACTGGCGCTGGCCAGCTTGGCTCGCCAAACGCCATCCGGGGCCAGTGCCCGCGGTCTCGCCGAACGGCTGAAGTTGCCCTTGCCTGTTCTTCGTAACATTCTCAAGCAACTGACGAGCCGGGGCGTGCTGAAATCCACGCGCGGCACGAAAGGCGGATACCGGTTGGCGAGATCGCCGCAGGAGATCACGCTGGCCCAGCTGCTGGAAGCCATCGAAGGCCCGATGCGCTTGGCGCGATGCTGCTCGGTGCCGGAAGGCGAAGAGGAAGCGGAATGCCGGTTAGAGGAAAGCTGCCTGATCCGTGGCAACATGCGCAGAGTGCATGCGAGCCTCATGCAGTTTCTCGACGAGGTGACGTTGGCCCAACTTGCCGAAGAGGAGAGTTCTGCGGAACTCAAGCCCGGTTCGAGCGCTCGGCCGTCGCCGTTGGTGACCCTGAAGGATTCCCAATCGTTCCCGCGCTTCGCCGAGCCGCCGGACGTTCGTGACCCGTCGTGAGTATTCTGTAGTTCTGGAGTGCCCGTACCGTGGTTTCATCAACTGAACAAACTCCGATGTCTAGTGAGACCGACGCCACCCTCGATCGTTGGCAGAGCCAAGAGTATAAGTACGGGTTCTACACCGACATCGAAGCCGACGCCTTGCCCCCGGGATTGAATGAGGATGTCGTTCGTCTCATCTCCGCGAAGAAGAAGGAGCCCGACTGGCTGCTGCAATGGCGGCTCAAGGCCTACCGCAATTGGCTCACGATGACCGAGCCGACCTGGCAAAACGTCCACTACGAGCCGATCGATTACCAGAGCATTATCTACTACTCCGCGCCCAAGCAGGCGAAGGACCGCCCCCAGAGCCTCGACGACGTGGACCCGAAGCTGCTGGAGACGTACGAGAAGCTCGGCATCCCTCTGCAAGAGCGAGCGATCCTGGCCGGCGTCGCCATCGATGCCGTGTTCGACAGTGTTTCCGTGGCCACCACCTTCAAGGAGAAGCTGGGCGAGCTCGGGATCATCTTCTGCCCATTCTCCGAAGCCGTGCAGGATCATCCGGAGCTGGTGCAGCAATACCTCGGATCCGTCGTCCCGCATAACGACAACTTCTTCGCTGCTCTCAATTCGGCGGTCTTCAGCGACGGATCGTTCGTCTATATCCCCAAGGGTGTCAAGTGCCCGATGGATCTTTCGACCTACTTCCGAATCAACGCAATCTCGACCGGGCAGTTCGAGCGGACGCTGATCGTGGCGGAGGAGGGCAGCACAGTCAGTTATCTCGAGGGATGCACGGCTCCCATGCGGGACGAGCACCAGCTTCACGCTGCCGTCGTCGAGCTCATCGCCCTTGACGACGCGACCATCAAATACTCCACCATTCAGAACTGGTATCCCGGCGACAAGGACGGCAAGGGTGGAATCTATAACTTCGTGACCAAGCGAGCAAAGTGCCTCGGTCGAAACTCCCACATCTCGTGGACGCAGGTGGAGACCGGCGCGGCCATCACCTGGAAATACCCCGGCTGCATTCTCATCGGCGACAATTCCGTCGGCGAATTCTACTCCGTGGCCCTGACCAACAACCATCAGCAGGCGGACACCGGCACCAAGATGATCCACATCGGCAAGAACACCCGCAGCAACGTGGTTTCCAAGGGCATCTCGGCTGGGTTCGGGCAGAATACCTATCGCGGGTTGATCAAGATCACGAAGAGCGCGCACGGGGCCAGAAACTACACGCAGTGCGATTCGATGCTGATCGGCGACAAGTGCGGCGCCCACACGTTCCCGTATATCGAGGTCAAGAACAGCACCGCGCAGATGGAGCACGAGGCGACGACCTCCAAGATCGGCGAGGACCAGCTCTTTTACTGCAACCAGCGTGGGATCTCGACCGAGGACGCTGTCTCCATGATCGTCAATGGCTTCTGCAAGGAGGTCTTCCGTGAGTTGCCCATGGAATTCGCCGTCGAGGCGCAGAAGCTTCTGGAAGTGAGCTTAGAGGGCAGCGTCGGCTGATTTGCCAGGTGATGCAGTATCTTTCCTAGCCGCGGATGAACATCCGCGGGCAAGAGAATAGAAAGGCGTAGATCGATCCACATGCTCGAGATCAGAAACCTTCATGTAAACGTC
>JACZXM010000350.1 GCA_022571615.1 Acidobacteriota bacterium
TCGGGGGCCGCCAGGGCGCATTCGACGGTGAGAGCTCGGAGCGCACCGGCCGTCGCCGACGCGGTCGTCGTGGCGGAAGGCGTAGGAGCGCGGCCGCAGCCAGCGGCGACGGGGCGCGCACGGGTGCGGCGGGCGCCAGAGCCGAGCCTGAACGACGCGACACGAGCAAGGCCGAGTCCGGATCTGCTGCCGCTAGCGGGCGGGAGATGCCCAAGGCCGGTCGGTCGGCGTCCAAGGGCAGGCAGGGGCGCTCGAGGCCCCGGTCGGGCCGATCTAGTGGCGGCGGTCGAGGGGTCCGCCCCGCGGTCGAGGTCAAACCCGCGCCCGCCAGGCAGCCGGATCGCAAGGAGTCCGAGAAGGAAACGGAGCCTCCGAAGATCAATCCGTATCTGACCGAGATCGACTTCTGATCCGGAATGATTCGTGCCTTTCACGTTACCAAGCGCTACGGCGATGTTGTTGCTCTGCGCGACGTGAACCTCCAGATACGTCCGGGAGAGTTCGTTTTCCTGACCGGGGCCAGCGGGGCCGGCAAGACGACCCTGCTGCGCATGCTCTACCGTGCGTCCTTGCCGACGAGCGGGCAGCTCATCGTCGATGGCCACAACCTGGCCACCCTGCCGCGGCGGCAGGTGCCGGCCTTCCGCCGCCGGATCGGGTTGGTATTCCAGGACGCGCGTCTGATCGAGGATCGCAGCGCAATCGAGAACGTCGCATTCGTCGGGCGGGTGCTCGGTCTGTCGCGAGCCGAGTCGCGGCGGCGGGCCATGGAACTGCTCGAGCTCACCGGCGTGGACCATCGCGCCCAGCAGTATCCCGCCCAGCTCTCGGGCGGTGAGCAGCAACGCACCGGGCTGGCGCGGGCGCTGATGTCGGCTCCCGTGCTGTTGCTTGCGGACGAGCCAACCGGCAATCTGGATCCTGACACGGCGATCGAGATGCTGCGTATCTTTCGCGCCATCAACCGCCGGGGGACGACCGTTGTGCTGGCGACCCATGATCCGGACCTGATCGCGGCGCTGGGCCGCCGCACGTTGATATTGGAGCAAGGGCGGATCCGGTCGCTGAGTCGGCACGCCGTGGAGCAGGAGTAGAAGGCCATGCGGCTCGGACGGTTCCTGGGGCTATGCCTCGAGGAGGCGGTGCGCGGTCTGTGGTTCTACCGCCGCATCGTAGCCCCCTCGATGCTGGTGATGATGGTGTCGCTCACGGTCCTGGGAGCGTTCCTGCTGGTTTCCGAAAATCTGAACGCCGTGCTGGTGTCCTGGCGCGAGCGGGGCCAGCTGCAGGTGTTTCTTCGCGATGACGTGTCGTCCGAGCAGCGTGCCGCGATCAGAGAGCGGCTGCACGGCAGTCCGGCCATCGAGGCGGTACGGTATCTGGATCCCGAGGATGCCGCGGAGCTGTTCCGGACGGATTTTCCCGAGCTCGGCGAGGTGCTTGATCTACTCGAGGAGAACCCGCTGCCGGCCTCCTATGCGGTGACCATCGTTGCCGAAATGCGCAGCGAGAGGGTCTTGACTTCCCTGTCGGATGAGCTTGCGGCGATGGAGGGCGTGGACGGGGTGCAGCATGACTTGCAGATCATCCGGCGGCTGGAGCTCGGTGTGCGCTCGATCCGTCTGGTCGGGCTGTTGCTTGGCGGGACGGTCCTGCTTGCCGCCGTGATCACGACCGCCAATGTCGTCGGCGTGTTGGTGGTCTCGCGTGCCCGCGAGATCGACACCATGCGGCTCGTGGGGGCCTCCGAAAGAGTCGTGCTGGGGAGGTTCTTGGTCGAGGGGGCGCTGCAAGGCATGTTCGCCGGGTTGTTCGCGATCCTGGTCCTGTACGTCGCCTATAGCCTCGGCCTGTCGTATCTGGACCGAGGTGCTCTCGGCTTTCTCGCCGGCCTACCACTGGCCTTCCTGCGCCCGGCGATCACGCTGGCGTTGCTGGCCGGGGGAGCGCTGACGGGGGTGATCGGATCGTGGCTGGCCGTTGGCCCCGGTGGCCTCAGGTCTGACGCCTAAGTACTCCAATCCAGGACTACGGTGATGTTTGTGGCGACGAAATGGCGGCAGATGCAAGGCGCGTCGACGACGCGATGTCGTAGGGCATCGTGGAGGAGACGCAAGGCCGCAGATGGTGCCATTTCGCCGCCATCCTTCGGACGACCAGGATTTGCGGGCGATTTCAGCGTTGCGCCTCGTCGACGATGCACGCGAGCATCGCCTCCTCGGCGCGCCTTGAACTCACCCGCAACTCCTGGCCGCAAACATCACCGTAGTCCTGGATTGGAGTACTAAGCGCTGTGGGCACGCTGCCGCATCACCAATCGACCTTCAGGGTGCTGGAGTTCGACCGGCTTCGCGAGTTGCTCAGCGGCTTCGCGCAAACGCCGATGGGGACGGCGCGGCTGCGCTGCCGGCCCGTATCCGACGATCGTGAGTGGATCGAGCGCTCGCACCGCGAGGTCATCGAGTGCCAGGAATCGGCACGGGTGCGTGGTCACGCCGGGCTCGGGAAAGCCGCGCCGATCGATCCGATCCTGAAGTCCGTCGGCGTACCGGGGGCTGTGCTCCAACCCTCCGAGTTGTTGCAGGTGGCCGCGATGGCTCGCGTTGCGAGTGAGCTCCGGCGGCATCTTTCAGCCGAGGCGAGCCGCTGGCCCCTGCTTGCAGCCTACGGCGAGCGGTTGCCGGCGTTGGGCAAGCTCAGAGAGCAGATCGAGAAACTGCTGACCCCCGAGGCGGAGATTCGCGACGACGCCTCGCCCGAGCTGAAGGGCGTGCGCGGGCAGCGCCGCTCGCTGCGCAGCCAGTTGCGCCAGCGGATGGATCGCATGGTGCGCGACGATAGGCTGCGCGACGCGCTCCAGGATCGGCTGGTGACCGAGCGCGGCGGTCGATTCGTACTGCCGGTTCGGTCCGATCACCGCGATCGAATCGAGGGCATCGTGCACGACACCTCGGCGACGCGGCAAACGCTGTATGTCGAGCCGTTGGAGGTCGTCGAGGAGCAAAACCGGCTGGTGGAGCTCGACGGTCGCGAGCGCGCCGAGATCCTGCGGCTGCTGGCCGAGGCGTCGGCGCACGTGGGTGCCGCCCGCGAGCGTCTCCTCCAAGCGCAGGAGACGATCGCCCGCGTTGACGAGGTGCAGGCCCTGGCGCGCTTCGCTGCTGAAACCGGGGCCACGGTTCCTGAATGGGTGGCCTCGGGCGTTGGCCTGCGCCAGGCGTTTCACCCGCTGGTTGAGCGCGAGCGCTTCGTGGCGCTTGATCTGGAGCTCGATCCCGAGGTGCATGGTCTGGTGATCACCGGCCCCAACACGGGCGGCAAGACGGTAACGCTCAAGACGGTGGGGCTCCTGGCCTTGATGACCCAGTGCGGGATTCCGATTCCGGCCGCCGAGGGAGCCCGCATGCCTGTCTATCAACAGATCTTCATCGACATCGGTGATGAGCAAAGCTTGCAGCAATCACTGTCCACCTTCAGCTCACACCTGGAGAATCTTCTGCACATCATGAGGCACAGCGGTCCAAGATCGCTGGTGCTCATCGACGAACTCGGCGCCGGAACGGATCCGGACGAGGGAGCGGCCATCGGTCGGTCCATCCTCTCGGAGCTGCTGAAGCTAAGCGCCAAGGCCGTGGTTACAACGCACCTGTCCGCCCTGAAGGCCGTTGCGTTTACCACCGCGCGGGTGGACAACGCGGCCGTCGAGTTCGACCCGGAATCGCTCAAGCCCACCTACCACGTGCGGATGGGCGAACCGGGCAACAGCAACGCGATGATCATCGCCAAACGGCTGGGGATGCCGGCCAGGCTCGTCAAGCTGGCGAAGGGGTACCTAGCCGATCGCACGCGCGCCCTGAACACGGCGATCGCCGGGACATTGCAATCACGTCGCGAGGCGGAAGAGGCGCGGCGCGTGGCC
>JACZXM010000351.1 GCA_022571615.1 Acidobacteriota bacterium
CAGCAGCGGCACCACGGCCAGATTGGCGACCAGGCACGTGCCACCCTGACGAGAGCCGATGATATAACCGCACACGGTGTCGGAGCGCCCGGCAACGAGGCAAAAGACGGCCGTAGCAGACAAGGCGAGATCGAAAGCGGAGCGCGGCCATGGAGACGAGAAGCTGTTCGACTCAATCGTCATGATCTGGTCGAGATCGGCCTCTGACAGCAAACGGATCGTTGCCTCGGAGCGAGCTGTGTCTCGAGGTTGCGGTTGGATCCGGGTGTCCACGGCTTGCTACGTGTACTTGACGATCATCAGCGTCAGGTCGTCGTGCTGCGGTGCACCGGCGCTGAAGACGTTGACGGCATCGAGGATCGCCTTGTTGAGCGGATGCGC
The DNA here is from genome assembly GCA_022571615.1 of Acidobacteriota bacterium. Lineage (GTDB taxonomy): Bacteria > Acidobacteriota > UBA890 > UBA890 > WLXD01 > JACZXM01. The sequence goes on from JACZXM010000351.1 coordinate 382, forward strand.
ACCCAGGGTGCGGTTCTGGGTGGCGACCTCGACCAATCGCTCGTCACCGAATTCCTCTTCGCTGGGGTTGTTCGCTTCAGTCACTCCGTCCGAGAACACCACCAGCACGTCACCCCCCTCCAGACGCGTCGTCTGGAGCTCGTACTCGCGTCCCGGGAACAGGCCGATCGGTAAGCCCCCACCAGCAAGCGTCCTGGGGTCGCCGCTGCCGAGCAGAAGCGCCGGGTTGTGCCCGGCGTTGACGTACTGCAGCGCACCGTCGGGTGACAAGATGCCGACAAAAAAGGTTGCGTAGCGTTCTGGCGTCGTGCGCTCGAAGATGAACTGGTTGAGATGCTTGCACACGAAGGTCAGATCGTGGTTGGCGTTCACTGTGGCCAAGAAAGAAGCCTGCAACGTGGCCATCAGCATGGCTGCGGGGATGCCCTTGCCGGCGACGTCTCCCACCGCAAAGCCAATCGAACCGTCTCCGGGCTCGAAGAACTCGTAGTAATCGCCCCCGACGCCGCGCGACGGTATGTTGAGCGCGTGCAGATCGAAGCAGGGAAGCTCGGGAAAATCCGACATCAACAGGCCACGCTGGATGCGGTTAGCGATGCGAATGTCCTCCACCATGCGCCGTTTTTCGAGCGCTTCCTCGTACAGCCGGGCGTTGTCGATGGCGATGGCTGCATGGTCCGCGAACGACTCCAGCACCGATAGGTCCTGGTCGCCGAAATGTCGGGTCGGCGACCGGCGGTCGACGTAAAGCGCTCCGAGGATGCGGGTTGTCGAGGGGTCTCCCTGCTCCCCGGCACCGGTCTGATAGTCGCTGAGCCCTCCTTCATCCGCACCGGGTGAGAAGTGCGACAAGCGCAGCGGCACGCACATCACGGTGCGCAGGTGCAGACCGACAATGCTCTGCTGGGCGCTGAATCGGTCGTCCTCGGCAACGTCGGTCAGGATCTGTGCTTCACCGGTGCTGAACACCGCGCCAACTACACTCTGGCTGTACTGCGATCCGCTCTCCGGCTCGTTGGTGAGGTTGCGGCGGGCGGCAATTTCGAGCGAGTCGACGCTGCTGCCGAGCAGCATCATGCAGCGCTCACCTTCGGTCAGCGCGATCACCGCGTCCATGACCTTCTCCAGCACGTCGGTCAGGCGCAGCGACGAGTTGAGCGCCTTGCTGATCTCGAGCAACGCGGTGAGGCTCTGGGCGCTCTCTTGACGGGCGGCTGGCTCGGTTGGCGCCGGCGACGTCGTTCCTGCTTTGCCCGTGGTCCCGATCAGCATGGTGAACTCGTCACCGCTGCGGAAGGTCAACGTGTGCCCCATCGCGCCGCCCAATCGGATCCGGTCATTGGCACTCAGCACGTGGCGCTGAATCCGTTCCTGGTTCACGAACGTGCCGTGGGTGCTACCGAGATCCTCTAGGACGTAGTCGTCGCCCTGTCGATCGATGCGCGCGTGGTCGCGCGAGATCGTCGGATCGAGCACCTGCAGCTCGTTGGCGCTGCGACGCCCGATCGTCAGAGGCAGGTTCTCCAGCCCCACCCGGGTCATGTTGCCATCCGGGTCGCGGACCATCAGATAGGGCTGCGCGGTGGGTACTTCGCTCATTGGAGTCGTGGGAAAACGATGGGGTTGCGGCCGCAACGCGGCACGTTGAATGTATCATTCCGGATGGGTGTCGCGGGCACACCAACCGCGAACAACATGCCGAGGAGTGGTCGCGTGGTAGGAACCGGTCGAACCTCATCGTCGCTCGTGCTCATCGTCGCGGCGCTGGTGACCGTGACCTACGCCGCAGCGGCGGGACAGGATGGGACGAATGGTCGCCGACCGGCGCCACCGCAGATCGATGCGCCCGGCGCCACGCGGCAGAGCCCGCCGCCGCCGGCCCCTGTTCCGCCGAACCGCTGTCTTGCCGTCGGCACCCTCCTGTCGAGTGTGGAGGGGCCCGACCGGGCCACGGTGCGCGTCCGGCTACCCGGGCGGCCCGGCGACGCCCTGTCGACTCTCGAGCTCCGAATCGTTCGTCAGAGACCGGCGCACGAGGACAAGGAAAGTCTTTGTGTCCCTGCATCTACGCTGACCGTGCTGGCGCCACGCGCCAACCGCCGCGCTGCGGTCGGAAAGAGAGTCGAGGTCGAGCTCGAGTTATTGGGGACGACGGCCGCACGCCGCTGGTGGCTGCACGGACTTAGACTCGTGAATGAATCGATACCCGAAACCCCGCGAGGAACGCCATGAACCCCAAGCTGAGCCCGAGTTCAAGCTCACGTCTGACTCATGCCCTCGGCTGGGCCGTAGCCACCGCCGGGCTGGCCGGCGTCGTGCTGGGCGCGACAACGCCGCAGGCCCCGCTGTCGCCCTGGGAGAGCGTTCGGGTCCCCGAGTCGGTGCGCAACAGCAAGCCGTGGCAACGTGCCGTCTGGGCCTGGGAGGAACGCGCCTATCCCGACGCCGACATCCCGCGCGGTGCCCTCTCGCGGGCGCACGACCAAATCCGCGCCTACCGGGCCCGGAACCCGCAGCTACGGAGCGCCGCGAGCTGGACCAGCGTCGGACCGACACCGCTCGTGAATCGGGGTGGCGATATCTTCACTGCCAAGATTTCGATCAGCGGTCGAGTTTCGGCGGTCGCCGTGAACCCCAAGAACAAGAAGGAAATCATCATCGGGGCCGCCCAGGGCGGCATCCATGTTTCAACCAACGGCGGCAAGACGTGGAGGTCGGCCGGTGACGACCTGAAGACCCTCGCAATCGGCTCGATCGCATACGCCCCGGGCGACCCGAGTACGATCTACGTCGGGACCGGAGAGAACGTGTTCTCCAGCGACGCCTACGCCGGCGTTGGTGTCTACAAGTCGACAGACGGCGGCAAGACGTGGAAGCTGATCAACCAGACCGACTTGACGGGAATCAGCATCGGGGCGCTCATCGTCGACCCGAAGAACGAGGATCATGTCCTGTTCTCCTCGAGCGGGTTCGGCAAGCGGCAGTCGGCCTCTCGGGAGCCGGTCGGGATCTACCGTAGCATCGATGGCGGTGTCACCTGGTCGCTCCGTCTCGCCGGTCATGCGACCGACCTGGTGGCCGACTCCAAGGACTTCGATACCCAGTACGCTGCTGTCGGCAACCTCTTCGGTGCAGCGGAGAACGGCGTCTACCGTTCAACCGACGCCGGGGCCACGTGGAGCAAGCTGAGTGGTCCGTGGGACAACTCCCGGCTCGGGCGCATCGAGCTGGCGGTGGCGCCGTCCAAGCCCGACGTCCTGTACGTCGGGATTCAGGACAGTTCGACGTTCGAGCTCCTCGGACTGTTCAAGACGACCAACGCCTCCGGCCGTAACGGGGCACGAGTGCCCGGCTTCGAGGAGATCGAGGTCCCGAAGCTGGGCAACGGCTACGGCGAGGACACCTACTGCAGTGGCCAGTGCTGGTACGACCACGTCCTGCTGGTGGATCCGAAGAAGCCCGATACCCTCTGGGCCGGTGGCGTCTACCTGTGGAGGTTGGAGAACGACACTTGGGAACTGATGCTGCCCGGGCAT
>JACZXM010000352.1:0-1734 GCA_022571615.1 Acidobacteriota bacterium
GAGCCAGCCCGCATCTCTCAGCAGGGTGCGTAGCGAGGGGGCGGAAAGGGGTGCGGATACAAGGGGCGCGAACGAGGGCCCCGCAGGCGTATCCTACGGTACGTCGAGGAGCCCGACCGAGCGCAACGCTGTAAACGCGCCGCTTTCCGCCCCCGCAGTAGCACCCCGTTGAGAGATGCGGGTTAGCTTGACCCACCGGGCGTTTGTCGATTGACTAGCGCCCGGTGCCCTGAGCCGAGCTCAGGAGAATCGGTATCGGTGCAGTTCCGCCGCTTGGCAGACCCCGCCGGCGCACCGTGTTCGAGCTCCCCAGGCTCGCCCGCCCTTGAACCAACAACGTATGGGAGTTGCGCCAATGCAGCCTGCCTGGCGTTATCGTCGCGTCGCTGTGATGCTCGCCTTCGTCCTCTCGATCTCGCTCCTGGCATCGACCGCTCTCGGACAGGGTAGCCGTCGGGATCTGGAGCCGGACGACGCCAACGTCGTCGTCGACCCCAAGTACTTCGAGGGTCTGAGCTACCGCTCCTCCGGCTTTTCCCGCGGCGGCCGCTCGACCGCGGTGGCGGGCGTCGCCGATGACCCCCTGACCTATTACTTGGGCGCCACCGGTGGTGGAGTCTGGAAGACATCCGACGGCGGCAACAACTGGGCCAACGTTACCGACGGCTTCCTCGGAGTCGGGTCGATCGGGGCCATCGCGGTGGCGCCTTCGGATCCCAATGTAATCTATGTCGGCACCGGTTCTGGGTGCCCGCGCGGCAATATCTCGACCGGCGACGGAATCTACCGCTCCACCGACGCCGGCAAGACCTGGACCCATCTCGGCCTGCGCCATGCCGGCCAGATCCCCAAGATCCGCGTCCACCCGAACAATCCCGACATCGTGTACGCGGCCGCTCTCGGTCACATCTTCGGTTCCAACGAAGAGCGCGGTGTGTACCGCTCCACCGACGGCGGCGGGAGTTGGGAAAAGGTTCTGTACATCGACGAGGAGACAGGGTTTTTCCAGATCGCGATGGACGTCAACAATCCGCGCATCCTGTACGCCAGCGCCTGGCGCGTCGAACGCAAACCCTGGTCGTTGATCTCGGGCAACGAGAATGGCGGCATCTGGAAGAGCACCGATGCCGGCGACACCTGGGAGAAGCTCGAAGGCGGTCTACCGACCGGTCTGATCGGCAAGATCGACGTCACCGTGTCGCCCGCCAACTCGGACCGCGTCTGGGCGCTGATCGAGGCCGAGGGCGAGCGTGGCGGCCTGTATCGCTCCGATGACGCCGGCGACACCTGGCGTCGCGTCAACGGAGACGCCAAGCTGCGCCAGCGCCCCTGGTACTACATCCACATCTACGCCGACCCGCAGGATCAGGACACGATCTATGCGCTCAACACCCGCTTCTACAAGTCGATCGACGGCGGCAAGACCTTCGACCAGCAGATCCGTGTTCCGCACGGCGACAACCACGACCTGTGGATCAGCCCGGACGACACGGAGGTGATGATCAACTCGAACGACGGCGGCGGCAACGTGACAACGGACGGCGGGGAGACCTGGACGAGCCAGGACTACGCGACCGCGCAGTTCTACCACGTCACGACCGACAACTTCTTCCCGTACCGCATCTACGGCGCACAGCAGGACAACAGCACGGTGCGCATCGCGAGCCAGGCGCCTGGCGGGATCGACCGCACGGACTGGGAGTCCACGGCGGGCGGCGAGAGCGGCTACATCGC
>JACZXM010000352.1:1744-3912 GCA_022571615.1 Acidobacteriota bacterium
GACCTTCGACCAGCAGATCCGGGTTCCGCACGGCGACAACCACGACCTGTGGATCAACCCCAACTGGCCCGAGATGATGATCGAGGCCAACGACGGCGGGGCCAACGTCTCGTTCAACGGCGGTGGCTCCTGGTCGGGGCAAATGAACCAGCCGACGGCACAGATGTACCGCGTGTTCGTCGATGATGACTGGCCCTACAGGATCTACGGGCCGCAGCAGGACAACAGCACGATCTCGGTTCCGAGTCGTACCGCCGGCGGCTTCGGCCGCAATTTCCCCGACTGGTACTCGGTGGGCGGCTGCGAGTCAGGGCACATCGCCATCGACCCGCGCGACAACTCGATCATCTATGCCGGTTGCTACGGCGGCAGTATCTCGCGCACCGACCGCAAGACCGGTACCGCGCGCGGCATCCTCACCTACCCCCAGCTGCAACTGGGACAGGCGCCGAGCGACCTCAAGTACCGATTCCAGTGGAACGCGCCGATCCGGATCTCCCCGCATGACCCCGACGTCGTCTACCACACCTCACAGGTGGTGCACCGTACGCGCGACGGCGGTCAGAGCTGGGAGGTCATCAGTCCCGACCTGACGACCGACAATCCGGAAACGCAGGAATACGCGGGCGGTCCGATCAGCCACGACTCTACCGGGGTGGAGGTCTACAACACGATCTTCGCCTTCGAGGACTCACCCCACGCTGCCGGGCTGCTTTGGGCGGGCTCTGACGACGGCAAGATCCACCTGTCGCGCGATAACGGCACCACCTGGACCGACATCACCCCGCCCGACATGCCTGCGGGCGGCACGGTCAACATCATCGATCTGTCGGCACACGATCCGGGTCGCGCCCATGTGGCGGTGTACCGCTATCGCGAGGACGACTTCCGGCCCTACATCTTCCAGACCGACGACTACGGCGCCAACTGGAAGCTCCTCACCGACGGCAGCAACGGCATTCCCGCCACCAGTTTCGTGCGCGCGGTGCGCGAGGACCCGGTCCGCAAGGGGCTGATCTTCGCCGGCACCGAGTTCGGAATGTACGTCTCGTTCGATGACGGCGCCCACTGGCAGGATTTTCAGCTCGAACTGCCCGTGGCGCCGGTCACGGACATGCAGATTCACCGCGGGGATCTGGTGCTCTCGACCCAGGGCCGGGGGTTCTGGATCCTCGATGACATCACGCCGCTGCGGGAGCTCTCCGGAGAGGTGATGGCGGCGGAGGCCTGGCTGTTCGCGCCGCGAACGGCCTATCGCGGCGGTCGTCTTGGCGGCGTCCGGATCAACTTCTACTTCGAGCAGGAGCCCGAGGGCGAGGTCAAGCTGGAGGTCCTGGATGCAGCCGGCGAGGTCGTTCACTCGGTCACCGGCAAGGCTGAAGCGAGCGAGCGCCCGTCGGAACCGCAGGGCGGATTCGCCAGGCGGTTCGGTGGCGGCGGTGATCGCCTGACGGTGAAGGAGGGCCTCAACACCTACCAGTGGGGCCTGCGCCGAAAGGGACCCGAGATCCCAAGCGACGTCGTGCTCTGGGGCTCCGCTCCCGGCCGCGCGCTGGTACCCGGTAGCTACACGGTCCGCCTCAGCAACGGCGACTGGAGCCAGGAGCAGCCTCTGCAAGTCGACCTCAACCCCAAGATCGGCAGGACGGTCGAGGACTTCCAGCTACAGGACGAGCTGCTGCTGCAAGTCGGGGAGACCATCGACGAGCTGTACGCCGGCCTCGCCAAGCTGCGCGACATCAAGAAGCAAAGCGCCGAGGTGGTCGCGCGCCTGAAGAAGGCTGGCGTCGAGGACGACGGGGTGACGGAATTGCAGGAAGCGATGGCCGACAAACTCACCGCGATCGAGCAGCAGCTCACGCAGGTCAAGAGCAAGTCCGGCCAGGATCCGATCAACTTCCCGCCCATGCTCGATAACCAGATCGTGAACCTGTATGGGTTCATCGCACAGTCGGACGACCGTCCAACCGACGGCTCCTCGGAGCGCTTCGAAGACCTGAGGCCCGAGCTCGCCGACCTCATGGGCCAGGACCCCGAGATGGCCGGCCATCTGCTACGCATGGCCAACAGTCCCCTGTACGGAGCTTCCCAGGAGCTGAAGGACGTCAAGCAGGCGGTGGTGTTCCTGGGCCTGCGGAACGCGCTGACGATCGCGCTTGGCTTCTCGA
>JACZXM010000353.1 GCA_022571615.1 Acidobacteriota bacterium
TCTGGCAAGCCGTGGCGGCTGTCGTCATGCTGACGATCGTCGACAACGACAACCTCGGCTATGCGCTCGGAGCGTCGGAGTACCTGAGCAAGCCGATCGACCGCAAGCGGCTGGTGGCTGTGCTCAATCGGTACCGGCGTCATCGGAGGGCCGGGACCGTGCTCGTGGTCGAGGACGATGAAGACACGCGGCTGATGCTCGGTCGCGTCCTCGAGCGAGAGGGCTGGAAGCATAGCGCCGCCGAGGACGGTCGCGCGGCGCTGCAGTCGCTCAACACCGGCGCGCCGGATGTCATTCTGCTCGACCTTCTGATGCCGGGCATGGACGGTTTCGAGTTCGTCGAAGAGCTTCGAGCCAACGATCAATGGAAGGACATCCCCGTCGTCGTGATCACGGCCAAGGACCTCACACGCCGAGACCACGATCGCCTCAACAACAGGGTCCAGCGGATCATCCGCAAGAGCCCCAGGAGCCACGAGGAGATCCTGCAGGAAGTCCGCCGGCTGGTGGAGTCAACTTCCCGTCACGGGAATCGTGCGACAAACCCCGAAGGCGAACGATGACGAGCGCGACACACAAGATACTGCTGGTCGAGGACAACGAGATGAACCGCGACATGTTGTCACGACGTCTCGTTCGGAAGGGATACGAAATCGTCGTGGCGACCGATGGCCAACAAGCTGTCGAGATCGCGATCGCCGAGGTGCCTCACCTGATCCTGATGGACATGAGCCTTCCGGTGATCGACGGCTGGGAGGCAACCGAGCGGATCAAAGCGAACGCCGCCACGGCTTCGATCCCGGTGATAGCACTTACCGCCCATGCAATGAGCGGAGACCGAGACAAGGCTCTGGCCGCGGGCTGCGACGACTACGACACCAAGCCCATCGAGCTACCGCGCCTGCTGGGGAAGATCCGCACCCTGCTGGGGCAGGCCGAATGAGCAAGGCTCCCGGGGCCACCTCCAATCCCTTGCTCGTTGTCGATGACGACGAGATGAACCGCGACATGCTGTCGCGGCGCCTGCGACGTCGTGGCTATCAGGTTGAGGTCGCAGCCGACGGTCACGAGGCGCTGCGAATGATCGAGACCACCGAGTACGACCTCGTGCTGCTGGATATCATGATGCCGGGAATCGATGGTCTGGAGGTTCTCGAGCGCATCCGCCTCGGGCACGAGATGGCACGCCTGCCGGTGATCATGGCCACCGCCAAGGACCAGAGCGATGACGTCGTGCGCGCCCTGCGTCTGGGCGCCAACGACTACGTCACCAAGCCGCTCGATTTCCAGGTGGTGCTGGCGCGCGTCAGGACGCAACTGTCGTTGCGCCAGGCTCGTCGCCAGCTCGAGGCGGCCAACACGCGCATGAGACTCGACCTGGAGGCCGCCGCCAAGGTGCAGCAATCCCTCATGCCGGCAACCCTACCCGAGCTGCCGTCGGCGCGGTTCGCCTGGAAGTTCCTGCCCTGCGACGAGCTCGCCGGCGACATTCTGGACGTGTTCTGGCTGGACGATGACAAGATCGGCATGTACCTGCTCGATGTCAGCGGTCACGGCGTTCCCGCCGCGCTGCTCTCGGTGACCTTGAATCGCGTGCTTCCGCACTTGGAGGAGGCGTCGCTGCTGGTGGAAGAGGCCCTGCACCAAGGCGACTCGGTTCTGCTTTCTCCTGCGCACGTCGCACAGCGGCTCAACGTGCGGTTCCCGATGGACCCCAATACGAGCCAGTACTTCACGATCGTGTACGGCGTGTTGGATTCGGCGCGGCTGGAGCTGACCTATGTGTCGGCGGCACACCCGGGGCCAATCCATCTACGAGCCGATGGCACCTCCGAGCTCCACCCGCCGACAGGGCTGGCAATCGGCTGGTTTCCCAAGGCGCACTGGGAGGACACGAAACTGCAACTGGCGCCTGGCGACCGTATCTACCTGTGCTCGGACGGGCTCAACGAGGCGATGAACGGCGACGACGAGATGTTCGGCTACGACCGGATGATCGACTGCCTGGAGAGGTCCCGCGATCTGGACCTTCAGGCAAGCATCGAGCGGCTGCTGGAGGCCGTTCATGCGTGGACCGGTTCCGAGACTCGCGATGACGACATGTCCGTCGTCGCCCTCGAGATTCCAGCCAGCGCTTAGCAGCGCAATTCCCCGGCGTGCGACCCCGCCACTTCTGCCGATGGGCTGCTAACGCGGAATCAGGACTTGGGCAGCACCGCCACGTCCTGCGGGGGTCCGGCCAACGGGATGGTGAACACCGTCGTGCAGGCAAAGGCACCGCCGGTCTGATCCAGTTGGACGATGCTGACGGTGGAATCCCCCGAGTTGGCCACCGCCAGATATCCGGTGCTCCCGAGCCACTCAACCTCGGTCGGACGCTTGCCGACCTTGGTGACCGACAGCAGAGCGGCCGCAGCCGCGACCCTCGCATCGCTGGCGTCGATGCAGACCACCTCGTTTTTCTTGTTGGAGGCGACAGCGAGAATGTCGTCATCCCCCGGGAAGTAGTCCACGCCGTAGGGTCGCTTGTGCTTGCGCAGGTTGACCTCGGCGTTGATGGTGCCGGTGTCCGGGTCAAAGAGCGTCAGCTTGTTGAGCTTGAAGTCCGACGCCGCGCATTCGGTTCCCGTGCTGTTGCAATCGACGCTGCGAACGTCCTTGCCCTTGATCTCGGGCTTGCCCCGCGCGGCGCCGCGCGCGAAGGCCGCGGGGTCGAGCAGGTCGGCCCCTTTCTTGCCACCGACCACGATGTTGGTGGCGCTGATCGCCACGTCCCAGGGTGTCCTGGCGTCGGTCTTGGCGATAGCGCCCGGCCCGTTGGAGCCCGCTTCCTGGACCGAGCGGTTGCCCTGCAGCGCAACCCATCCCGCTTGTGGATCCGTCGGATCGATCTCGCCGTTGGTCGGCCTGGGTCCGAGCGGGAACCCGGCGATCTGCCCGAAACCGGGAATCAACACCGCCATGAAGTTGGACTCATTCAGTATTGCCACCACGGCGCCCAGCTGCGGGCTCGCGGTTATGCCCCACGGCCTGTTCGGCCCTCCCTCCGGTGCCGATACGTCGAAGTTCGTCACTGCCAGCGTATCGAAGTCGATCATCGCCACCTGATCCAGGCTCGGTAACGATACGAAGATCCAAAACGCCCTGCTCTGCGCCCGAGCGTCACCCACCGAGGAGCTCAGCAGAGAGACACTGGCGATCGCCACCGCCACGACCCACGAAGCGCTACACACCGCACCTGTTTGACCCATCGACCCATCCTCCCCGTTTGCTTCTCCGCAGGCTGAAGAACCCGTACTGCTCGAACGCCGACCGGACGCAACCCTACCGCTGAAACCACCACGGCTCAACGGGCGGCGACGGGTCGGCGCCGATCCTTTCGGTTCGCGAGCTTCGACCGCGGCTTCCGCCAGTTCCGCGGCCTGCGCCTCACCACCCTGGCCTGAGGCGCCGGCCTCAAGGCTGTGCAGGGTCGATCCGGGCGTGGATGGTCTGGGTCGGGAACGCCATTTCGAGCCCCTCGGCAGTGAATCGTTCCAGGATCGCCAGGTTGATCGATGTTTGCGTCGCCCAGATATCGACGCCCGCACGGATGCGGTAGATGAACAGGACATTCATGGAGAAATCGCCGAAGCCCTTGAAACAGACGGTGGGCTCGCCGTCGTGGCTCTCAGCGTGGCCGTGGCCACGCCGCCCCTCGCTGCGCCGGCGCAGACCAAGGACGCGAAGCAGGCACCGGCCAAGACCTGGGCCGCGACCCAAACCGCTACGCGATGCTGGAAGTCAAACCCACCTGAAGCGGCGGCGCCGCCTCCAGATGCCGGTGCGGTCTGTGGGGGCTGGGGGTACGGCGATTCGTACTGCGGCGGTGCGGGTTTCGACACGCTGAGGGGCGAGGGCGGC
>JACZXM010000354.1 GCA_022571615.1 Acidobacteriota bacterium
GGGCGTGAAGCGGGGCAAGGAGCACGAGCTGCAGCAGAGCTTGCGGATCCTGCGCAACGCCATCGACCGCTACCACGACGCCGCCGCCGCCGGGCTGATCGAGGTGCGCGAGGGTGGCAGCGGCTATCCCTCGAGTCTCGAGGAGCTGGTGGAGGGTGTGGCACTGATCGGGGCGATGCCGCCGCTGATGCCGGCGGTCTCGGACCAGTACGGTGCCACCGGGGGGGGGCTCACCGGGGGTCTCGCAGCGCAACTGCAAGAGGGTCGGCAGCCGCCCGGGCTGCCGGGCGTGCAGACAGGACCCGGGGCTTCGAGCTCGGGTGCGGCGGGCCAGGCGGGTGCGCGCGGGGTACAGCCGAGCCTGTTCGGGTCGCGGGCAACGACCGGGGGCACACAGAGTGGCCCGACGCGAAGTCTGCTGCAAGTGAGCGGCGGGTCGCAATGGAGTCAACGCCCGACCCTGGGGGCCACCGCGCTGGGGCAGGGCTCCGGCGCGGGCACCGCCGGCCCGGGGCAGCGCCCGCCGGCGGAGGCGTTGCTGGGGCCCGACGGCCAGGCGGTCAAGTTGATCCTATTGCGGCGGCTGCCGGTCGATCCGTTCACCGGCCAAACCAACTGGGGCCTGCGTTGTTATGGGGAGCCGCCGGCGGATCGAATGTGGTGTGGGCGCGATGTCTTCGACGTCTACTCCAAGAGCTTCGCCAAGGCCATCGACGGGACCAACTACAGGGATTGGTAGCGATGGCGACGGTGGTGGAGACGCGAGTAGCTCGGATCGAGGCCCCGTGCCAGGTGCGATTCGAGCGGGAGACCCTGGTGCTCGAGGGCCTGGGCCAACACGAGGTCGCCGCCGAGACGCTCTATACCGCCATCTCGCCGGGTAGCGAGCTCGCCGTTTACCAGGGCCTGGCCCCGTTGCGAGCGGACCGGACGTTCTCGAGCGTGGTGGGCCACTGCAATCTGGCGCAGGTGGTGGCGGTGGGTGAATGGGTACGCGGCTACCGCCCGGGCGACCTGATCCTGACGCTGGAATCGCACCGCAGCCATTTCGTCTGTGGGGTCGAGGATGTGCTGCTCAAGCTGCCGGAGCGCGAGTACAGCCAGCAGCAGCTAATCGAGGTGTCCACGACCTATCTGTTCCACCAGGCCTACGGCGCCCTGTTGCGCGGTAGCCTCAAACCGGGGCAGTACGTTGGGGTGGTCGGACTGGGCACCCTCGGACAAGCCACCGTCGCGGTAGCGAGTCGGTTCGGCGCCCGGGTGTTCGGGTTCAGCGGGCGCGCCTCGGCCCGTGCCAAGGCAACACAGTTCGGCGCCCGGGGGGTATTTGACAAGCGTCACGACAAGCCGCTGCGCTCCGCCTTGCGTGAGGCCACCTCGGGAACCGGCATCGACCTTGTGGTGCTGGCTGCCGGCGGCTGGGAGGACTGGAAGCTGGCGCTCGAGCTCGTCCGCCCCGGCGGTTGTGTATGCGTGCTCGCGTTCCCCGGTCGGAGTGAGCCGATCCCGCCGTTCAACCCGCTCGACCCGATTCTGTTCTATCGCAAGCAGCTCGATCTGATCGCCTGCGGCTATACACCCGACGTCGAAGTCGACCCCCGGGACATACGCTTCACCATCCGTCGAAACAGCGCCTACCTGCTCGACCTGATCCTCGAGGGTGAGCTCCCGGCACAGCATCTGGTCAGCGCGCTCGAGCCCTGGCATCGGCTCGGAGCGGTGTACGAACGCATGGCGGCGCGCGAGGACGGCTTTCTGACCACGGTGCTCAAATGGAAGGGGGAACAGGAGGATGACTGAGCGCGGATTCTCTCTTCTGGAGCTGATCGTGGTGATGGCGATCATCGGCATCCTGGTGGTTTCTGCGTTGCCCGCCTATCAGGACGCCGCTCTGCGGGCCAGGGAGGCGGTCCTCAAGGAGGACCTTGTGCGGATGCGCGACGCGCTCGAGCAATACCTCACCGACAGGGGTGTGTACCCGGAGGCGCTGCAGGACCTGGTGGCCGAAGGCTACCTGCGCCAGATGCCGGTCGACCCGATCACCAAAGCCGACGATACCTGGGAGGTGGAATACGCACCTTGGATGATGGTCGACCAGGGGCAGCCGGCAGGAATCTGGAACGTGTACTCGGGCGCCGAGGGCGAAGGGCTCAGCGGCGTGCCGTACGTGGAGTGGTAGCGGTGTCGGATCGAGCGGCGAGTTGGAGGCCGCAGGCGACTGGCGGCCCGTGGCAGAAGTGGCGTCGGTCGCCTGCCGGAGCAATGCGGGCTCAGGCAAGGCGGGCCGAGGAAGCCACTGCCGGTTTCACGCTCGTCGGATTGCTGATCGTGGTGGCGGTCATCAACGTGACCATGATGGTCGCGGTCACCTCCTGGGTGACGCTCGACAAGCGCGCCCGGGAGGCGGAGCTGATCTTCCGCGGCCAGGCGATCGCGGGCGCGATCTCCTGCTACCACCAAAACAACGCCGGCCAGCCGCTACAGCGTCTCGATCAGCTGGTGGAGACGAGCTGCTTGCGGCGCTTGTATCGGGATCCGATGGTCAAGGGCGGAGAATGGCGGATCCTGCGGCAGGAGGATCTGGCCAACGGCACCATCGCACAGCTGCTGGGTCTGGAGAGCGAGCAGGAAGCGGGGCAGAACGCTGTGGCTCCCCCGCCCGGCATCCAGGTGGGGCTGCAGCTGGGACCCGCCAAAGCCGGCGGCACTGGACGGGGCACCGCGGCGGTACTCCTGCAGCAGGTGCGAGCCCGGCTTCCGCAGCGGCCGGCATCCTCGAGCGACCAGCAGATCATCGGGGTGGTCTCGACCTCCAAGGCGAGCGGGTTGCGCGAGTTCCGAACGCGCCGAAGCTATGGCGAGTGGGTCTTCCTCGCCGGGTCGTGAGACCCCCGGCACAGGCGCGTTCTGCGTTGTGATGAGTTTTCATTACTTCTAATGCACTAGTTTGAGCTTTGGTGGGCGCTCTTGTCCCGATACTCTGTCTGTGGAGCTGCGTCCCGAGCCGGGACGCGAAGGGCAGGGCGGGAGCACCCGCAATCGATGGCCGTCTTATCCGGTGTATGAGCCGTGCGCCATCGAGAGCCAGTAGTGCTCGCGTTCAAGCAGGAGTCACCAGGTGGCTGACCGGGAGATGAGCAAGACCGCTGCGCGGCGACGCACCCTGGGTGCGGCCCAGGATCGTGCGGCACGCAAGGGCACCACCCGTCTCGGGCGCCTGGTGGTCGAGAGCGGTCTGGTCAGCGAGGAAGATCTCGAGCGCACCCTGCAGATGCAGGCTGAGACCGGTGAACGTCTGGGCAATCTGCTGGTCGTGCTGGATCTGATCGAGGAGGAAGACCTCATCAACCTGCTGTCCGAGCAGTTCGGGGTTCCCGCCGCCGATCTCGAGAACCTGGAGGTACCCGAGTCGATTCTGGCGCTGGTGTCGCAGGACATGGCACGACGCTACCTGGCGGTGCCGGTCGCCGCCGACGCGCAAAACCTCAGCCTGGCGATGGTCGATCCGACCGACGTGGTCGCGATCGACGACATCGAGTTCGCCACCGGATTCCGGGTGCAGCCGCTGGTGGCTGCCGAGCGCGCCATCAACGAGGCCATCAGCCGGCTGTACGGCGACCGCCAGGAAGTCCGGATGGCCCAGATGATGGCGGATATCGAGGAGGAAATCCGCGGTCCGAGCGAGCTGGAGATCGTCGAGGCAGAGGGCGAGATCGATATGGACTCGCTCTCCAGGGCAAGCGGTGAAGCCCCGGTCATCAAGCTGGTGAACCTGTTGCTCACCGACGCCCTGCGGCGCGGCGTATCGGATATCCATATCGAGCCCTACGAAAAGAAGGTGCGCGTTCGATATCGCATCGACGGCATTCTGTACGAGGTCATGGAGCCGCCCAAGCATA
>JACZXM010000355.1 GCA_022571615.1 Acidobacteriota bacterium
TGGCTGGCGTTTCGTCAAGCGGCGGTCAACGACCAGCGGATGGAGGAGGACAAGCCGCTTACGGAGGCGGGTTCGGACGACAAAGTCCTGGTGTGGCCCGACCTGGTCTATATCGAATTCATCGCGCTGGTGCTGTTCACGGCGTTCCTGACGGTTTGGGCGATTCTGCTTCGAGCGCCGCTGGAGCAGCCGGCCGACCCGAACATCGCTCCGAACCCGGCCAAGGCGCCGTGGTACTTCCTGGGTTTGCAGGAAATGCTGGTCTACTTCGATCCGTGGCTGGCGGGCGTCGTGTTCCCGGGGCTGATCGTCGTGGGACTGATGGCAGTTCCGTTTATCGACAAGAACCCCAAGGGCAACGGCTACTTCACGTTCAAGGAGCGGCCTTTTGCGATCTCGACGTTCATGTTCGGCTTCATCGTCCTGTGGGCGACGCTGATCGTTCTGGGCACCTTCCTGCGCGGACCGAACTGGAACTTCTACGGACCGTATGAATTCTGGGACCTCCATAAGCTGGTGCCACTGACCAACATCCAGCTCTCCGAGATCGTCTGGTCGCGTTGGCTTGGCATTGGGCTGCCCCACTTCTGGCTCGTGCGCGAGTTCTTCGGGATCGTCCTCCTGTTGCTGTACTTCATCGCCCTACCCATCTGGACGGCCAAGGGATGGCTGCGCAAGTACTTCGACAAACTGGGGCCGGTGCGCTACGGCATCACCATCCAGTTGGTGCTGTGGATGCTGCTCGTCCCGATCAAAATGTACCTGCGCTGGACGATCAACCTGAAGTATTTCGTGGCGATCCCGGAGTTCTTCTTCAATATCTGACTGATCGCGACGACGTTAACCCTGACGGTGGGATCCCGACCGGGTCAGGGCTGAGAGCAACAGCAAGGGGTGGCCGATGGCCAAGAAGCGGAAAGGCATATACGCGAGAGATATCGATCGGCTGAACATGTGGTTCGCCCTGGTCGCCCTCGCCTCCATGCTGACCGTGGTGTGGATGATCTGGGACGACTACGCGGCGCCATGGAAACCGTACCAACGTCAGTTCCGGCAAATCGAGCGCGAGGTCACCGAGCAGCAACTCGCCGATGAGCAGGGGGCCATCGACCAGGCCCTCCTGACAGAGGTCCGCGAGCAGCGCGACGCCGCCGAGCAGGCGCTCTCGGAGCAACAGGACGTCATCGGGCAGATCGACAGCGATCTGGAGAGCGCGCAGACGAAGCTCGACCTGGCCGATCAGAACCTGCGATTTGCGCGCTCGGCGTTCGACTCCTATCGCTGGGCCTTCGAGGAAGCGCGAAAGAAAGAGGGTGAGGAAGCCGCGGCGGCGGAGCGGGCGAACATGGAAGGGGCCCAAGCTGATCTGGCCACCTTCTCGGCCGAGGTCGAAGTGCTGACCATCGAGCGCGACGCCCATCAGGCCCGGCTCGAGGAGATCACTGCCGCGCGCGACCAGGCGCAGTCCGAGATCTCCGCCATGAACCGCGAGATCGACCGCTTGCGCGGGCGCCTCGACGCGCTGCGTTTCGACTGGGTGTACTCCCTCCGGAACGCGCCGTTCCTGGACGGGCTCAACCCCTCGCTGCGCATCAATCAGGTCGTGCTCGAGAACATCCGCTTCGACCTCAACTTCACCGATGCACCGCAGGTTGACCGCTGTGAAACCTGCCACCTCGGTGCCCGGTCGGCCGAGTACGAGACCTACGAGCAGCCCTTCACCAGCCACCCGCAGCTCGATCTCTTCGTAGGCGACAACTCTATCCACCCGGCGAGCGAGTTCGGCTGGGAGCACATCGAGCAGTGGGAATGGCCGATGCGAGCCAACGGCGAGATCGAGTCTGGCTGCGTGAAGTGCCATCTCAAGGATACCTGGCTGCCGGATGCCCCCAAGCTCGAGTACGGCCTCGAGCTGATCGAGAAGCTCGGCTGCTACGGCTGTCACGAGCTCGACCGCTGGGAGGAGGCCCGCAACCGGGGGCCGAACCTCTCGCACCTGGTGTCAAAAATCGACGCGGCCTGGGCCTACAACTGGGTGATAAACCCCAAGAGCTTCCGTCCCGAAACCCCGATGCCGCGCTTCTTCAACCTGGCGAACACATCCGACGCCTACTGGCGTGAGCGCAACCAGGTCGAGGTCGAGGCTATTGTCAGCTACCTGTTCGAGGTGGCCACACCGATCGAGCTGGACTCCGCCCCCGGGGGCGATGCCGCCGCCGGTGAGCAGCTGTTCGATTCCGTCGGCTGTCTCGGATGCCACATGATCGGCGAGTTCGAGGCCGGCGATGAGCTCGAGCCCGATGCCGCCCGCTTCGCGGGGCTGCGCCATCACGGACCCGATCTCTCGGCCCTGGGCAGCAAGGTAACCGCCGACTGGCTCTACACCTGGATCCGCAACCCATCCCACTACTGGGATGAGACGGTCATGCCCAGCCTGCGGCTCAGCCGCACCGAGGCGGCCGATATCACCGCCTTCCTGATGGGCCAAACCGATCCGGATTGGGACGACGTCTCGATGCCCGTCCTGGACCCCGCGATCCGCGACGAGGTGGCCCTCGAGTACCTCAAGCAGCAGCTCCCCGCCGCCGACGCCGAGGAGCGGCTGGCGGCAATGAGCAAGGCGAATAAGCTCCAGTACCTGGGCGAGCGTCTGATCAGCCGGTACGGATGCATGGGCTGCCACACGATCCCGGGCTTCGAGAACGCCGGACGGATCGGTACCAGCCTCTCGAACTGGGGGAGCAAACCGATTACCCGGCTCGATTTCGGGCTCCAAGATCTGCCGCACGAGCGCCGCGCCTTCCTGGTGGAAAAGCTGCGCCGCCCGCGCATCTTCGACCAGGGGCGAGTTCGCACGCACCAGGCGCTCCTGAAGATGCCGAGCTACGATCTCGAGCCCGCGGAGATCGAGGCCATCGCCACCGCCATCCTGGGATTCACGGACCAGGAAATGCTCCCCGCGGCAATGCCCTCACCCACGCCGCGCCACGAGACGATCGCCGCCGGCCGGGCCATCGTCGACAAGTTCAACTGCCGCGGTTGCCACATCATCGAGGACCGTGGTGGGGCGATTCGCAACGTCATCGCGGAAAGCATGTTGGCAACAGGCGAGGTCTCGAGCCGGTCGGCGGGCCTGGTATTCGGACCGCCCAACCTCAAGTCTGAGGGCGCACGCACGCAGCCCGACTGGCTGTATCGCTTCTTCAGGGCGCCAAGCATCGTGCGTCCGTGGCTCAAAGTGCGCATGCCCACCTTCTCGTTCACCGACGAGCAGCTCAACGCGCTCACCGCCTATTTCTCGGCGCTCGACGAGGCTCCGTATCCGTTCGAGGAGACGTTTACGACAGCGCACGAGTACCCGCAGGATCTCGTTCGCGAAGGTGCGATCCTCGCCTCCGACCAAGAGGGATCACTACAGTGCCTCGCCTGTCACTTCCAGGGGAGCAGGCAGCCACGCGTGCCGCCAACGCAGTGGGCGCCGGACTTGGCGCTGGCAGCCAATCGCCTGCGAGCGGAGTGGATTGACCAGTGGATCAAGGATCCGCAGAGCCTGCAGCCGGGCACCAACATGCCGCAGTTCTACTCTAACTTGCAGCCCGGGAGCGGGTACTGGGCGGCCCTTGGCAACGATCCGCAAAAGGAAATCTCCGCGCTCGTCGCCTACCTCATGAGCATCGGGACCTGAGCACCGCAATCCGCGGACCCTGGCAGGCTGTGGTTGGCGAGGGAGACGACGAAACGACAGGTGCTCCCGAGTCGGGCATAATGGGATCGCTTCGAACGCAACTGATTCCCGTGACGTCGCGGCGACACGCCGCCGCAGCACCGGGAATCCCCCTTTGGAGGACAATAGAATGCACGGGCGCAAGCTCTTGTCACTGGTTGCGC
>JACZXM010000356.1 GCA_022571615.1 Acidobacteriota bacterium
GCCAGTGACGGGCCCTGGTTCAGGCTAAAGATGTCGCGCTGGACGCCTCGGGCAAGTCCGCCCTGAAGCAGCCCCTCATCCCGTGCCGTCTCCGGCGAAACCTGACCACGAAGTACAAGCTGGGTCTGTCCGCCGTCGGCGGGGTTCGGAATCAACGACGTGGCAGAACGGGCAAGCCCACTCCCCAACAGTCCCTCGTCTCGTGCGGCTTCTGGTGAAATCTGCGTAGGCTGGACAAGTTCCGGCTGACCCGCTGCTCCTGGCTCCCCGAACACTGTCAGATCGCGGTCTGTAGGCTGTGGGCCAACTGGGCCAGTAACGGCTGGCGGTGCTTGCTGCTGCGCCCCCACGCCCTCCTGTCGTTCCACCTCCTGCACCTGCATGTAGCTCTCCTTCACTGCCAACTCTCCCCGCCCTTCTTGCTGCTTAATTTCTACATCAGATCTGTCTCACCTATTGTTGGCACAAAGGGCCCCCAACCCGTTCCACATTGGCTAACGTTGCCGTCGCTCCCCCTGTAAGCCGCTCCCGCCTTCCGTTTACAATCCTGACCGTGCACTTCCCCTAAAAGAGAGTCGCCACCTTGATCGGCACTTCCCTCGGTCCCTACAAGATCATCGAGCCGCTCGGCGCGGGCGGCATGGGCGAGGTGTACCTCGGCGAGGACACGCGACTGGGTCGCAAGTGCGTATTTCGGTGATGCCGGTCAGTCGTTTCGGTCAAGCTGGTCAGCCGTTTCGGTGATGCCGGTCAGGGCAGCGGAGCGAAGCGACGTTGTCTTGGGTTGGGTGGGTAGTAACTCCGTGGTTATGGAAGGCTGATCATAGCCGAGAAGGGAAGATATGACCGCGTCGTAGTAGAGCCGGTGGAGGCTGTGGGCGACGCGCAGCGTCGTCCAAGGTCCAGTGGGAAACGAACGTTTTCCACGGGGCCGGCAGGATCCACGGGTACAGGAGAGACAACGACGAGGATCATGAGCGGTCCTTGGCGGCGGCGAGCTTGGCTGCCGCTTGGCTCTCGCGCATGGAGCGGCCCTGGAGCTTGATCCGGTAGGCGGCGTGCACGAGCCGGTCGCAGATCGAGTCGGCGAGGGTGGGCTCACCGATCGCCTCGTGCCAGGAGGAGAGCGGTAACTGGCTGGCGATCAGTGTGGAGGCCCGCTCGTGGCGGTCCTCGATGACCTCGAGGATGTCACGGCGTTCGGTGGTGTTGAATGGCGTGAGCAACCAGTCGTCGATCACGATCAGATCGGTCTTGGTGAGTCGGTTCAGCAGCCGGGTGTAGGAGCCATCGCCGCGAGCAATGGCGAGCTGATGAGGTAGCTGAGCCGCGCGGACATAATAGGCCGTCAGCCCGGAGCGACATGCCCTGTTGGCCAGGGCGCAGGCGAGATAGGTCTTGCCAGTGCCGGTGGGGCCGGTGATCAGCAGGTTCAGGTTCTGGCGGATCCACTCGCAGGAGGCGAGCGAGAGCAGGAGTTGGCGATCCAGCCCTCGGTGTGCCTTGAAGTCGATGTCCTCGATGCAGGCGGGCTGGCGGAGCTTGGCGCGTTGGAGCCGGCGGGTGAGCTTGCGTTGTTCGCGGGAGGTGTACTCGGCGTCGATCATCATGCCGAGGCGATCCTCGAACGGCAGCTCGGCATAGCGGCTGGAGGCGAGCTGTTGCTCGAAGGCCTCGGCCATGGCGCCCATCTTCATGGACAGCAACTTGTCGATCGTTGGCTGGCTCAGCATGTTGTCGTCCTGTCGTAGTAGTCGGCACCGCGGATGTTCCCGTGCACGGGAATGGGTGAGGCGTGAGGCAACTGGTCCTGTAGTGGCTGACGGTCCAGTCCGGAGGACAGGATGTTCTTGACCGTCCGGTAGCGGCAGGATCCGAGGTGGTGGGCACGCTCGCAGGCCGCCTCCAGGCGCCTCTCACCGTAGCTCTTGCCCAGTCGCATGATCCCCAGACACGATCGATACCCTTGCTCCGGATGGGGCAAGGCGCTCAGGATCTCGGCGACGAGTGAGCCTGTGGCAGGCCCGGTCTGCTCGCCCCAGCGGATCAGCCGGGAGGGAGACCACTGGGCGTGGGCTCGATGGGCGGCGGGCATGTGCTCGGGGCACGTGGCGTAATGGCCTCGGCCCCGGAGCCGGGTGTGAGAGGCAACGCGCTTGCCCTTGAACAGGATCTCCAGGCACGAGGCGCTGTAGCGTACCTCTACGCGCTCGTGCACCAGCTGATAGGGCACCGAGTAGAAGTTGCGATCCACCAGCACGTGATAGTCGATGCTGACACCGGCCTCGGACCACTCGGCCAGTTCGTAGCGAGCCACCGGCAGCGGCTTGAGCGCTGGGCGGTCCAGTTGCTCGTATTGCTGTTGCCTGGACACCCCGAGCCGCTGCATCGGCCGAGTGTTGAGCACTACCAGTTTGTCTCGGATCGCCGCGTTCAGCTCCCCGAGGCTGAAGAAGGTGTGGTTGCGCAGGGCGGCGAGGATCCAACGCTGGGCGACCAGAACCGAGGTCTCGACCTTGGCCTTGTCCTTGGCCCGGCCGGAGCGAGCCGGGATCACGACGGCGCCGTAGTGCTCGGCCATCTCGTAGTAGGTGCGGTTGATCCCCGGTTCGTAGGGGCAGGCCCTGGTGACGCCGCTCTTGAGGTTGTCGGGGACGAGCACTTCGACGCTCCCGTCAAAGTACTGGAACATACGCACATGGGATCCGATCCAGTCGTGTAGCTGCTGGGACTCGGTAGCCTCGGCGAACACATACGAGGAGGCACCCAGAACGCTGACGAACAACTCCACCCGGCGCAGCTGTCCGGTGGTTCTGTCGACGATGCCAGGCTGCTTGCCGGAGTAGTCCACGAAGATCTTGTGCCCGGCCCGATGCACCTGCCGCATCGATGGCGCCAGCTTGCGGCGAAAGCGACGGTAGTGCTCGCAAAACTGCGTGTAGCGATACCCCTCCGGGTACTCCTCCAGATACTCGTGCCACAGCAACTGCAACGTGACACCGGGTTGCTTGAGCTCCTGATGCACCCACGCCATCTGCGGCAGTGGTCGGGGATGGCGCGGCGTTGCCGGTTTCTTGAACAGCTTGCCCTCGAGTGCCGCATCGCTCAGCTCATCGGGCAAGGGCCAGCTCAGGCCCTTCGCTCGGGCACGCCGCACGTAGTCACCCACCGTGCTGGGGCCCACGCCCGTGGCCAGGGCGATCTGCCGATGCGGCACGCCTTCGTGGGCGAGCCGCAGGATCCTCCGAACTTGTCTCATCCGTAGCCTCTTAGCTGCCATCCACGACTCCCCCTCCTGGTTCAAGGAGGCGCCATGGTGCCGCACTCGCTACCGATGAGTTGCTCGATCTTCAAACTCGGTACCCGGGTCCGAAATCGCCGACCGGCATCACCGAAATGACTGACCGAGATGACCGAAACGACCGACCGGAATCAACCGAAATCAGTGACCGGCTTGGACCGAAACGGGTGACCGAGATGCTCCGAAATACGCACCGCTACATGAACAACCGCAAGTGCCCGTGAGCAGGGGCGAACAAGCGGTAGAAACGCCGATCGGATCTCGGTAGATGAGACGCCGCCAACGCCCCGGCGAGCTCCCGACCCGTGCCCTACCCCGAACGCGTCCTCGGCTGCCACGTTGAGCAGCTGATCGCCGAGCCAACCGCCCCGAACTCCACAACCGGGACCGGCCAGTCCGGCTCAGTGACTAGCCGCCATGTGACCATCAATAGAAAGCTGGCAGCCGTGATCGTGAGGAAAGTTTAGAACTCAGTCATCGTCTCCGGAAGCTGATCAAGGTCCATGAGTCCACCTTCCTCAAGGTACTGCTTCGACGCCGCCGCCTTATGCTTGTGTTCCTTTTCATCCTCGACCTTGATGATGA
>JACZXM010000357.1 GCA_022571615.1 Acidobacteriota bacterium
TCACCAGCCCGTTCTCGATCGCGTCGCCCCAACCGGCCTGGCGCACGTAGACGGTGAGCCAGCGCACCGGGCCCAGCAGCGTCACCGTCCCCGAGGCGAAGCCGACGAACAACCACAGGAACAGGAACAGGCCGACCTGGCGTGGTGTCGGACGGCGGCTGAAGAGCTTGGGCATGGCGTCAATTTCCCCGTTCAGAACCGGCGTTGGATGCCGATACCCAGGTTGAACCGGCGGCGCTCGCGGTTGTTGATGAGCTCCTCCCAGCCGTAGCGACCCGAAATCTTGAGGATGAACACGTCGCCCAGCGCCTTCTGCATCCGGAAGCCAACCTTCCAGGAATCAAGCCGGAGCAAATCGCTCACGTCGCGCACCTCGCCAGGAGAGGAACCGCCGCCGGCGGTGACACCGAAATAGGTGTCGGCATCGCCGAAATAGCGTCGGACGGTGAGCTGGTACGAGCGTGAAGTGCCGATGCTCTTGGGCGTGATGTAGGGCCGGAAGGAGATCCACCAGTTGCCCTGATACTTGGCCAACGTACCGGTGTAGATGGTCACCGTGGAGCTTCCGAAGACGAGCCGGCGAAAGCCGGCGGAGAGCTCCACTCCCTGCGGGAGGTTGGCGTACAGCTCACCGGCGTAGCGGTGCTTGGGATACAGCCGAGAGGACGAATAGCCGTAGTTCACGTACATGTACAGGCCGTGCACGATCCTCGGATAGGCGTCGATTTCGTATTGGGTGGCACCGCGCTGGAACCGATTGGCGTAGTTGAGGCGCAGCGCCACCGTGCCAATGCCAGTGCGACGGCTGAGCTGGAAGCTGCCCGCGTGCCACGGGTTCGAGAGCGTGTCGATGTCGGTATACCCGTAGCCGAACCCCACCTTGTGGCGCATCCGCTGTAGGCGCAGAGAAGCAAACAGCTTGCTGCCGCGCTCGTGGGATGGGTTGATGTCGTTGAGCTGGCCCAGTGTCAGCGCGGCACCGCGCTGATCTCCCAGCTTCCTTTGGGCCACTGCTTTCTTGTACAGAAGGTCCTGATTCGTCGGTCTTCGAGTCAACCCGTCCTCGAGAAAGTCGAGAGCTTGCTCGGGGTGACCCGACCACAGCTCGACATCCGCCAGCGCGTTGCGGGCATCGGCGTAGTCGGGCTTGGCCCGAACCACGACCAGCAGCTGTTCGCGGGCTTCGTCATATCGCTTGTCCCAGGCAAACAGCCGCCCCAGCAGAATGCGCGCGTCCCAATGCCTGGGCTTGTCCACCAACAGCTCCGTGAGCATCGCTCGCGCCGCCTCGCGCTGGCCGGAAAAGGCCAGCTCTCGGGCTTCCTTGTACCGATCCGCGGCTTCGGCCCGCATCGGGACCAACAGGATTACCAGCGCCACCAGCAGTACGGGCCACCAGTGTCCGGGACGCCTCGACCGCTCGTTGATGGATGGAAACATCGTGACCTCCTTTACATTTGCTCCGGTACCGGAGTCTCGCCGGTGCCTTCGGGGCTCCAGGGCGCATCGTGGTGCATCTCGCCCCAGGAGCGTTTTCGCCCCAGCAGCCACTGGAACATCCCCACCAGCCGGAACACGGAAATGAGCTGTCGGAAACCCAGGTTCTCGACTACGGCAGCGGCAAAAAGGCGCAAGACCTGACTGGCACGGCCGTAGACCTTGAATGACATCTCTTCGAGCACCAGCCCCATGACCGAGAGCAAGGTGCCGAAACCGATGGCGACGACCAGAAAGATCAGCATCACTTCCAGTTCGACGAAGCCGAGCAACAGGCCGGCGGTCATGTAGACGTAGCCCACCACCTCGATCACCGGCGAGAGCCACTCGACGAGTATGGTGAAGGGCATGCCGACCCACGACACCAACCCGCCGCCTGGCCGAAACAGAAGGCCGCGGTGCATCCACAGGCTTTCGGAAAGCCCGCGCTGCCACCGCGCCCGCTGCCGGGCCAGGGATCTCAGATCGGTCGGCACTTCGGTCCAGCAGATCGGCTCCGGAACGAAGGTGATGCGATAGGCGCGCCCCTCCCGGCTCAGGTAATCGTGCATGCGCACCACCAGCTCCATGTCCTCGCTCAGGGTCTCGCGGCTGAAGCCGCCGACCTCGACCACGGTGCCCCGATGGAACAGGCCGAAGGCGCCGGAGATGATGAGCAACGAGTTGATCTGAGCCCACCCCATGCGCCCGAACAGGAAAGCACGCAAGTACTCGACGATCTGGAACAGCGGCAGCGGCCGGGAGGGCAGCCCGGGAGCGGTCACGAACCCGTCCTCGACCTTGCAACCGTTGGCGATGCGTACGGTGCCGCCCACCGCTACGGTGCGCGAGTCTTCGATGAACGGCAGCACGACCCGGCGAAGGCTCAGACGCTCCAGGAACGAGTCGGCGTCGATGCTGCAGAAAAGCGGGAAGCGACCGTTGTTGATCCCGGCGTTCAGCGCGTCCGCCTTGCCGCCATTGGCCTTGTCGATTACCCGTAGGTTCGGTTGGGTACACGAATGCAGGATCTGGCGAACCGGCGCCGTCGGCAACTGCTCGCGATAGACGTCTGGCGCCGGCTCGAGCTCGAACTCGTCGCGCAGCACAGCCAGCGTCTCGTCGGTCGATCCGTCGTTGATGACGATGATCTCGTACTCCGGATACTCCAGCTGCAGCAGCGAGTACACGGTCGTCACGATCGTGTTCTCTTCGTTGTACGCTGGCACCAGCAGGCTGATCGGCGGCTCCAGCCCGGTGTAGCTGACGTGGAACTGCTCCAGGCAGGTCTCCTCGAGGTGGCGAAAAGTGCGCAACACCGCCAGGTAGTTGAGCGCCAGGTAAAAGATGGTCGTGAAGGCGGAAAAGCTCAGGAAGAAAAACTCCAGCGGACCGATGACACCGAAAAAGCTCATGCCGCCTTCATCTCCCCCGTGATCACCTGATTGAGGATGTCACGGGCGTAGTGGTCTTCCTGCTGGCTATGGATCTCGACCAGTCGCTGGGTGGTCATGGTCGGGAGCTTCGACAGCGCTTGGGCAGCGCGATACCGAATCCAAAACTCTTGATGAGCGAGCATGCCCACCAGGTCGTCAACATCGGCCTCGCTACCCATGCGCCCGATGCCGGAGACCGCGTGCAGCTGGATCAGCCAGTTGGAGTGGTCCAGATAGGAGCGGATGATCTTGAGGCTGTCGGGATGCGCCACGCGGCCGAGCTGATACAGGCACGTCACCAGGAGCTGCTCGTCGTCGGTGGCCAGCATGATCTTGCGGATGGCCTGTGACGCCAGCCGGTGGTGCGCCGTGTCCAGATAGATGACCAGGAGCGGCTGATACGCAACGTCGGCGCCGACGGCAGCACGGGCGAGCGGTTTTGAGACCACATCGGGACCGGCCTCGCGTAGCATCGCGATCACTCTTGCGGGCGACCAGTCCGGGCGCGAAGCGATCAGCGGCACGATCTCGTGGATTGCCTCGCGCGGATCCACCCGCAGCAGAGCATGGGCGGCCGCGAGCGACAGGTAGGGATTGGCGACGTAGGCGATGGGCCGCAGCAGCCGCCGGGTCTCGCGGTCGCGCAGATGGCCGAGGGCCTCGATGGCGAGCAGCCGCTGCCGGGTACTGTCGGCACGTAGAGTCTTCTTGGCGTACAGGTCGAGCCCGGCGAGCCGCGCCAACTGGTTGAGGTTGGCCTTGCTCTCGCCACCGATGAACTCGTGGTAGTAGGCCCACATCGGCATGACCACCGCTGCTTCGCGGGCGCTCACCCGCGGCGACGAGTTGGGCATCGTCACCAGGGCGCGAGCCAACACCGGCCGCCATGCCCGCACCAGTTGCTTCCGCCACACGAGGCGCCGGGTCTGGACCAGCCGGATCGTCACGATCACGGCCAGCAGCAGTAGCGTCA
>JACZXM010000358.1 GCA_022571615.1 Acidobacteriota bacterium
CCGGCCTCGTTGTGCACCCCGGCCTGCTTCATGTCGGCGACGACTCCGAGAACGGTTTGGGGGCACCACAGAGCAGAATACGCTCTTCTGCTATCACGAAAATCGGCGGCGGGTCAACGTGCGGGCTCTCAGCCGCTCCGCTCCGGGCCCCTGTCCGGGGACCTGTGAGCGATCGTGCGGGCTACCGCCTCGAGCTCAGGGTCGATTGGCTCGGGATGGCTCACACGACGCGATGCGGCGCGAATGTCCTTGAGGCCGGTTCCGGTGATCAATATCACGACCCGTTCCTCGCGGTCCACCAGATCGCACCGCACGGCCTCCCGCAACCCGGCCAAAGCGCTGGCCGCCGCGGGCTCGGCGAACACACCAGTGTATGCGGCGAGCTCGGCCATCGCCGCCAGGATCGCTTCGTCCGACACCATCACGCCGGCACCGTTCGATTCGCGGATGCGGCTCAGACACAGCCGCGCATTGCGCGGCGCCTGAACCACTAGGCTGTCGGCAACGCTCGCCGCCCCGGGTATGGGTTCGATGTCGTCACGGTCCGCCCGCAGCGCCTTGACGATGGCAGCCGAACCCTCCGGCTGCACCGCGATCAGACGCGGCAGATGCCGGATCAAGCCGCCCTCTCGAAGGTCGGCGAAGCCTTTCGCCAAGCCCGCCAGGATGACCCCGTCGCCGACCGGGACGACGACGACATCCGGAGCATCCGGAGCCAGCGTTGCGGCGATCTCCAGCGCCGCGGTCTTCTTGCCCTCGATGGTAAATGGGTTGAGCGCGGTGTTGCGGTTGTACCAGCCGAACCGCTCGCACGCCTGCAGGCATAGCTCGAAGGCCTCGTCGTAGCTGCCCGCGATCGGTAGCACCTCGGCCCCGTAGGACAACATCTGCACCAGTTTGGCCTCGGGGGCGTCGGCGGGTACGAACAGAACCGCCCGGATCCCTGCAGCGGCCGCCACCGCGGCCAGGGCAGTGGCAGCATTGCCGGTAGAGGCCGCGGCCACGGTGTCGTGTCCGTACTCGATCGCCTTGGCCACCACCAGCAGCGAGGCCCGGTCCTTGGTCGAGCCACTGGGGTTGCGGGTATCGTCCTTGAGCCACAGGCGCGGCATCCCGAGCGTGCGGCGCAACCGATTCACCGGCAGCAGCGGCGTTGCTCCCACTCCCAGCCGCACCAGAGAGCTCACGGATGGCACCGGCAGGAACGCGATCAGATCCTCGAGGCTGCCAAACGAGTTCGCCGGCCACGACTGCGGCAGTGGGTCGATGCGCACCTCCAGTACCCCGCGAATCGAGCCGCCCGCCACCTGCCGCGGCGCACACTGCGGGCACACGAGCTCGACCTCGCGTTCGAGGTAGCGGGCACCGCATTCGCTGCAAACGAAATGGAAACTCGCCATGACGCCTTCAAGGGTCGCAGGTAACAATCCCGGTCGGGCTGTGGGCCAGCGTGGCTACATCGTTAGCGCCATCAGCGCCTTTTGCACGTGCAGCCGGTTCTCGGCCTCATCGAATACCACCGACTGCGGCCCGTCGATCACCTCGTCGGTGACCTCGCGGCCTCGATCCGCCGGCAGCGGGTGCATGTAGATTATGTGGTCCTTGCCCAGCGCCATGCGCTCGGCGTCGCACACCCAGGTGTCGTACTGGCGCATGATCGACGCACCCTCTTCGAAGTCGGTGGTAGTGAGCAGCGGGCCCCACGACTTGGGGATCACCACGTCGGCATCCTCGAAGGCATCCTCAAAGGTGTGGCTGATCTCGAACTTCGACCCCGCCGCCTCGGCGTTGGCCTTGGCCTTGGCCTCGATCTGGGGCATCAGCTTGCACTCGGGTGGATACGCCAACGTCACGTCGATTCCGAAGCGCGGCATCATCAGGATCAAGCTCTGGGGAACCGAGATCGGGCGCAGGTAGTCGGGAGCGCAGGTCCAGGCGACGCCGAGCTTGAGGCCGCGGGTTTCACCGAACTTCTCCTTGATCGTCAGGTAGTCGGCGAGAATCTGGCACGGATGATAAATATCGCACTGCATGTTGAGCACCGGCACGCTGGCGTGCTCGGCGATCGCGTTGAGGTAGGCGTTGCCCTCACCGTAGGCGCAGTGGCGAATGGCGATGCCCTCGCCGTAGCGCGACAGCACCTTGGCGGTGTCACCCGCCTGCTCACCGTGGCTGATCTGCATCTTGTCGGGCGACAGGTAGATGCCATGGCCGCCAAGCTGCGTGATGCCGGTCTCGAACGAGTTGCGGGTGCGGGTCGAGGCGTCGAAGAAGATCATGTAGAGCGTCTTGAGATCAAGCACGCGGGTGGCGTCGCCGTCCTTGCGGGCCTGCTTGAGCTCGGCGGCGAGCTCGAACAGCGATTCGAGCTCCTGCACGCTCCAATCCTGGGTGGTGATCAGGTGCTTGCCCTTCAGATCGGTTCGCATCGCGTCGTGTCGCCTTTCAATCCCTTCCCTTGCGGGGGTGGAGGTCAGTCGCTTCGTTTCAGGTCGTCCGCGCGCGCGGCAAGAATCTCGGGCAACAACGAGTAGACCGCTGTGGCGCTCACCAGGTCGTCCACCGCAACCCACTCCTGGGTGCTGTGTGCGAGCTCCTCGAGGCCGGGGGCGAACCCGACCGTCGGGATCCCGAATCGCCCCATGCTCGCAACCCCATTGGTTGAGAATCCCCAGCGCCAGATGCGTGGTGTCGATCCGGTGACCGCTTCGACCGCTGCCACGGTCCCTTGGACGAGTGCGTGATCCTGGGGCAGGACCCAGGTCGGAAAGTACTTGTCCTGCTGCGCCCGGTAGCCACGCCAACTGGTCTCGTCGTATCGCAGCAGTTCCACTTCGGCGTCGCCAATGTTGGGCAGTGCTCGGAGCTCCTGGAGAGCGATCTCGATCGTCTCCCCGGCGGTCAGCCGGCGGTCGATGTAAATCTTGGCGCTGTCGGGCACCGCGTTGAGCGACGGCGTGGTGCACTCGATGAACGAGGCCACGACCGATCCGGTGCCGAGGAACTCGTCGTGGGCCAGGCGGGTGTTGAGCTCCTCCACGTCGGAGAGAATGCGCGCCATCTTATAGAGCGCGTTGACGCCCTGCTCGGCGTGGGCGGCGTGGGCGGATACGCCGTGGGTGGTGATCGTCGCCTCCACCCGGCCGCGGTGGCCGCGGTATACGGCCAGGTCGGTCGGCTCGCCGATGATCACCACATCGGGGCGCAGGCCCTCCTGTCCGATCAGGTGCAGCAGGCAGTGGCCGTCGCAGTCTTCCTCCATCACCGTACAAGTCAGCAGCAGCGACCAGTCGTTGGTGCGCATCTTGAGGTCTTTGATGATCTTGCCGGCATAGACCATCGCAGGCACAGCGCCCTTTTGGTCGCCGGCGCCTCGGCCGTAGACGACACCTTTGGCGACTTTGCCTTTGTACGGGTCGTGCTTCCACTCGCTCGGGTCGCCGACGCCGACCGTATCGACGTGGGCGTCGATGGCGATCAGTCGCGGGCCTTGGCCGATGCGGGCCAGCAGATTGCCCATCGGGTCGGTCCAGACGCGATCGAAGCAGCGCAACTTGTTCATTTCGCGGCGGATGCGCTCGATGACGCGGCGCTCCTGTCCGCTTTCGGATGGAATGGCAACGATCTCGCGCAGAAAAGCGACCATTTGCTTTTCGTACTTCTTTGATTGTTTGAGGATTGCTGAGTGGTTCATAATGAGTTGTCACATCCTTGAATCACACTCTGAATCAACGGGGAGGCCTCAACACTCTCACACTGCTGCTAAACGGCAAGCCAACGGCTGGGTCGTTCGCACTGACTTCGTCGTTTAGCAGATGCCAT
>JACZXM010000359.1 GCA_022571615.1 Acidobacteriota bacterium
CCCTCCTCATCCAGGACCCCCTGATCACCGGTGCGAAACCAGCCGTTGCAAAAAGCAGTGGCGTTGGCCTGGGGGTTGTTCTCGTATCCGAGGGTCACGTTGGGCCCGCGGATCACGACCTCCCCCACCTCGCCGGCACTCAGCAGCGAGCCCTTGGCGTCCATAATGGCGACCTCGGGCCCGGCCGCCGGGCCGACGGTGCCCGGCTTGCGAGCGCCCGGCGGTAGCGAGTTGCAGGTCATCTGGTGGGAGGCTTCGGTCATCGCATAGGCCTCGATCACCGGAACGCCGAACGTCTCCTCGAGCGCCGCCATGACCTGTTGGGGCAACGATGAGGACGAGGAGCGAATGAACCGCAAGCGCGCCCCGTCGATGACCTCTCGATTGCGCCCAGCCCGCCCCAGGATCGCCTGGTGCATGGTTGGCACTGCGGTGTACCAGGTCGGTTGGGCCTCCTGCATCCAGGAAAAGAACCTCAGGGCGTTGAAGCCGGGCGTGCAGTACACCCGGGCGCCGGCACGGAAGGTCGCCAGCAGGGCGGCCATCAGGCCGTGGATATGGAACAGCGGCATAACGTTGAGGCAAACGTCCTGTTCGGTGAGCGCCAGTGTGGTGTGGATATTGCGCGCCGAGGCACATAGGTTGCGATGGGTGAGCGGCACGATCTTGGGGCGCGAGGTGGTACCGGAGGTGTGCAGCACGAGCGCCACGTCGTCGGGCTCGGCCAGCCCTCTGGCGCCCGCGAGCGTGGAGGCGGAGCCACCGGTTAGCTCGAAGCTGCCGGCTGGTTGCTCTGGATCGACTAGGATTTCGAGGATCGGCACCCCCAGAACCGTGGCGGCATCTCGGGCCGGCGACGGCACTCCTGCCTGGACAATCAGGGCCTGGGCTACGAGGTCGGAGAGATAGAACTCGAACTCCTTTTGCCGGTACGCTGGGTTGAGCGGGGCCGTCGTGGCGCAGCTGGCCACGGTGGCGAAGACACTGGCCATCTCCGGGCCGTTGGGCAGCACGATCGCCACCCGATCGTTGCGACCGATTCCGCGTCGGTTGAGCTCGCCGGCGATCTGCTGCAGGCGGCTACGGAGCCCGGCGTAGGAGAGCGGCTTCCGTCCGGGCGCGGCCAGCGCGTCGGCACTCTCTTGGCCACAGCCCAGCAGCGAGGGGATGGTCGGGAGCTCTTGCATGGGTGATCCTCGTGCGACCTGCCGGGGCCTGCTAGGAACCAGAGCCTGCAGCAGCTGTCTCAGGCTTGAGCAGCTCGTCGATCAGGAACAGGTCGGTGAGCAGGGCACGCAGGTGGATGGAGGCGTTGAGGTTGTCGATGAGCTGGGAGCTGATGGAGGGCTGCGCCAGGACCATCAGGATCGCGGCGCGGGTACTGGCGGCGTCGCGTTCGAGGACGGCGACGAAATCTTCATACGCCCGTTTTGCGTCGGCGCCCCCGTCTGGCACCCAAGCCCGGGCCACCTCGGCAAGGCCCGATAGCGCCGCTGCAGAGCGCTCCAGAAACTGTCGCAGCTGAGCTCCGGACCCAGTGCCCACATCGCTCTGCAGCCCCTGCGCGGCGTAGCCGAGCATGAGCTCGTAGCTCTCCTCGAGCGTGTCGATGCGCTGCTGGAGCTCGTGAGCCGACATGGGGTCCTTTATACAGGAAGCGAACCCGAAGGCGCGCCATAACTGCTACTGGCCATGTCCGTCGCCGCTGGTCGGCTCGCCGCGCGGAGCCCAGCGTCGCGGGTCGTGATGCTCCAGGTACTCGGCGCGGTGAATCCACCCGCGCACCATGGAGCGGGTGAGCCAGCGCTTTTCCGGCAGAATGGCGAAGTACACGTGGGCCACGACGAGCGAAACCAGGGCCACCGCCGACAGGCCGTGTAGGACGTAGACCCAACCCCAGGTTTGCTCGGCCAGCAAGTAGGGGTTGCGAGTCCAAAACGGCGTCCGCACGCGGACCATCATCAGTAGTCCGGTTGCGATCGCTACCCCGGAGACCACCGTGATCACGTGGTGGTAGAGCTTGTTGGCGATAGGGTACTTGGGGTGCTTGGCGGGAGCCGCTGCCGGCCGGCCGATGGCCCGAAGAAAGCGCTGCCACAGATCTTGCACATCAGCCGCCTCGACGGCCACCGCGCGCAGGTCGCCACACACGATCGCATGCACGACATGAAATCCTACCGCACCGATCAGCGCCAGTCCGGCGATCCAGTGGATCGTTACCCATGGAAACTGCAGCCCTATCACCGGAACGAACGCCGTGATCAGCAGGACGAACATCGCCGCCGCCATCACCCAGTGAAAGAGCCGTGAGGCTAGCGAATGCCGGGACAACCGCTCGGGGACGCCGTCGGGCACGCTCTCAGTCCGCTGCTGCGCCCGTTCAGCGGCGAGGATTCGGGGCATCCACAGGCGCCGGAATAGCAGATGCGCGACCACAAAAAGGAATCCGATGACGATCGATGCCCACAGCAAGTCCCAGGAGATGCGAACCAGGATCTCCTGGCCCCAGGGATTGCGTTCCCACTGGAAAAGGTCCATCGGTGCCCGTCGCCCCTGCTATACGCGTCCGTCGCGGATCGCTCTGCGTACGAGGTTCCGCATCATCGGCACCTTGTAGCGGTTGTGCTCTAAGAGAACAGCACCTTGGACCGCCACTTCACCCGCCGCTTCGGCCAGCTCCTCGCTGAGCACCTGGCCTCGCAGCTGCTCCTCCACCTTCTTCAGGCGGAGCGGATAGGGCGCCACCGCGTTGACCACGACTCGTGCCTGCTCGATCGATCCGTTCCGTACCCGCAATGCCGAGGCTACGTTCACGAGTGGGAAATCCCACGCTTGCCGGTCTCGTGTCTTCTCGAAATAGAAGCGTACCCCCGACCAGGTGGCCGGCAGGCGGATCGCGGTGAGCAGGTCGCCGCGCTCCAGAACGGTCATCCGAGTGATGTCGGTTCCCGGACCGATAAAGAACTCCTCGGCATCGAGCACCCGTTCGCGGTTGCTGTTGCGGATCACCATCTTGGCGTCCAGGGCGATCAACGCCGGCGCGGTGTCGGATGGATTCACCGCCACGCATCGATCGGCTCCGAAGATGCAGTGTTCGCGGTTGATGGCGGTGGGTGTGTCCGCGTAACAGATGTTGCCGCCGGCCCGGTAGCAGGGCCAGCCGCCGCGGTAGTACCAGCAGCGCGTGTCCTGCGCCACGTTGCCGCCCAGCGTGCCCTGGTTGCGGATTTGGGGCGTCGCTACCGCCGCCGCTGCCATCGTCAACAGCCGATACCGGGCGGCGATCTCGGGATGCTGGACCACCTCGGTCAGACTCGTCAAGGCACCGATCTCCAGGCCTCCGTCGTGGTCGCGGACGCCCCGGAGCTCGTCGATCGCGCCCAGGTCGACCACAACGGAAGGGCGCTTGATACGGTCCTTGAACCAATCGAAGCTGTCCAGGCCACCCGCCATCGCCCAGGAGTCATCACGGTTCAGCAGATCGAGCGCCGTGTCGATGCTCCGCGGCTGGAAGAGATCGAAGCCGGGCATCATGTCGCGGATCAGCGCCATCGTCTCCTCCTTCCTAGCAGGCCATGGTGGAAGTGTGATGGGTCTGGCAAGTGGGAGTTACGGGTGAGGGCAAGGAGCGAGGAGGAGGCGATGCTGGTGACATCGCGGAGGAGTCGCGACGCTGCCATTCGCCCGTAAATCACACTTGCCCGAAGGGTTACGCCGCCAAGGGCGCATCTGCTGCGTTGCCGCTCCTTGACGATGTGCGTCGACATCGCCTTCGTCGCGGCGCCTTGCATCTGCACCCTTGGTGGCGTAACCAGACCC
>JACZXM010000360.1 GCA_022571615.1 Acidobacteriota bacterium
GCTCGGCTACGGCGAACATCCGCGGCGTGCGTACGCGCGCGGCGCCGGGCCGTTCGTCATCCACGCCGCCGAGGGCACCGACGTGCGCGCCGCCAGCGAGATCGAACAACTCGGAGACATGGGGCTGCTGCAGTCCGACACCATCCTCGTTCACGGCGTGGCGATTTCGGCGGTGCAATGGCTACGCTTGGCGGCGCTGGGCGTGGCGCTGGTATGGTGCCCGGCGTCGAACCTGCGCCTTTACGGGCGCACCGTGGCCATCGATCAGCTGCCCGCCGGTATTGCCGTGGCGCTCGGCACCGATTCCACGCTCAGCGGTTCACCCGGCTTGCTCGACGAGCTCAAGGTCGCCCGCGAGACCGGGTTCGCCGATGCGACGCGCTTGCTGGAGATGGTGACCACGGCGCCAGCTGCCATGCTGGGCCTGGACCCCGGTGCCGGACGCATCCAAGTGGGTGGCCCCGCCGACCTGCTGGTCCTGCCCATTGCGCCGGCGACAAGCACTGCCGATCGCCTTATCGATGCAACCTCCGCCGAGCTTGCGCTGGTGCTCGTACGCGGTGCCGTCGCGCTGGCCAACGTCGAGGTCGCCGCGAGCCTGGAGTTGGGCGAGTGCAATGCCGTGGTCGCCGGGCAGCGTCGGTGGCTCGTAGGGGAGCTCGGCGCGCTGCGTCGCCGTATCGTCGGTCGGGGCCCCGGCGACGAGGTGTGGAGCCACAACCCGCTGTGGGAACGCCTGCGGCCGGTGCCCGCATGATCACGCCGCTGCACGCCGCCAAGCGCCGGCTGGCGCGTGCTACCGGGCGGATCCACGTGCTACCGGTGCTCGTTCTCATGCCGCATGGCAGTTGCGACTGCCGCTGCGTCATGTGTGACATCTGGCGGGCGAACCGCGAGCATCGCGAGCTCTCCTGCGCCGAGCTGGCAGCGCACGTGGAACCGATGCGTCGCCTGCAAGTGCAGAGGATCGTGCTCTCAGGAGGCGAGGCACTGCTGCACACCAACCTCTGGGGCCTGTGCGATCTGCTCGCCGAGACCGGGGCGCGACTGACGCTGCTGACCACCGGGCAGTCGCTCGCCCGCCACGCCGAGGCGGTGAGCCGACGATTCGACGAGGTGATCGTGTCGCTCGACGGCCCGGCGCGCGTGCACGACCGGATCCGCGCCGTCGACGGAGCGTACCAGCGCTTGGCGAGCGGCCTGGATGCGCTACGCCGGCTCGACGCGCCGCCCACCCTGCGGGCACGCTGCGTGCTCCAGCGCGCCAACTACACCCAGATGCAGGAGGTAGTGCGCTCGGCACGCGAACTGGGGCTCGATCAGGTTTCCTTCCTGGCCGCGGACGTCTCTACCAGTGCCTTCAATCGGCCCGAGCCGTGGTCACCGGAGCGCGTCGAGCGGGTAGCACTGAGCGCCGAGGAGGTGGATGACTTTCGTCGGCACATCGAGCGCTTCGTAACATCGCATCGCGCCGACATCGACAGCGGGTTCGTCGCCGAATCGGCCGCCAAGCTGCGCCACCTCGCCACCTACTTCGCGGCCCTCAACGGCGCCGGTCCCTTCCCTCCCCGGCGCTGCAATGCTCCCTGGGTGTCGGCGGTGATCGAGGCCAACGGTGAGGTCAAACCGTGTTTTTTTCATCCTGCGTACGGCACCCTGGGGGATGGCTCGCTGGCGGCCATCGTCAATACGCCCCGCGCCATGGCCTTCCGTGCGCAGCTTGACGTGAGCACGGACCCGATCTGCGAGCGTTGCGTGTGTTCGTTGTACTTGTCGCCGGCGGCGACGGTCTGAGACCGTCGGAATGCAAACCGCACTGGGTGCCGACCGGGTCAGGAGCCGGAAGTGATCGTCCTGTACAACCCCTGGAGCACTCATTCCGAGCGCAAGCCGCTGCCGATGTCGTTGCTGGCGGTGGCGAGCAAGCTCGAGGGTGAGTTCGACTACGAGATCGTCGACGGCAATCTCGAGGCCGACCCGGTTGCGCGGATCGTTCAGATCGCCCGGCAGCGCGGTGCGATCGCCATCGGGGTGACGGTGATGCCCGGGCCGCAGCTGAGCCACGCGGTCGTCGACTCGCGCCGGCTCAAACGCCAGTTGCCCGGCATACCGATCATTTGGGGCGGCTACTTCCCTTCCCAGCACGCCTCAGTGGTGTTGCGCGACGAGGCGATCGACTTTTGCATCGGCGGCCAGGGCGAGCTGAGCACGTTGCAGTTGATGCGGGCGCTGCGCTCGGGTGGTGCGGTCGACGGCATCGCCGGGCTCTCGCGCCGCGACGGGGGAAGCATCCGGCACACCCCGATCGGTCCCCTCACGCCGCTCGATGAGCTGCCGCTGTGGCCGTACCAGCGCGTGCCACTGGAGCGCTATGTTCACAGCCATTACCTGGGTGAGCGGGTGACGATGCATCACTCCTCGTACGGCTGTCCGCACGGCTGTAGTTTCTGTGCGGTCGTCGGCATTGCCCGTCGCAGGTGGGTGGCCGAGTCGCCGGCGCGCACCGAGCAGGTTCTCCGTTACCACCAGCAGCGTTGCGGCGCCGATGCGGTGCAGTTCCACGACATGGACTTTTTTATCTCCGAGTCGCGAGTGGTCGAGATCGCCGACCGCATGCGCGGCATGGACATGCGCTGGTGGGCGCTCGGTCGGGTCGACGAGCTGATGCGCTACAGCGAATCGTCGTGGCAGGCGATGAAGCGCAGTGGTCTCAAGATGGTGTTCTGCGGTGCCGAGACGGGTTCGGCCGTGGCCATGCGGATGATGAACAAGGGCGGAGACGTGAGCGGCGGCCGCACCCTGGAGCTGGCGCGGCGTATGCGCCACTACGGCGTCGTCCCGGAGTTCTCGTTCGTGCTCGGGAGCCCGCCCGATCCGCTCGAGGATGTCGACGCCACGCTCGAGCTCGTGCGTCGCATCAAGACGGTCAATCCCGACGCCGAGGTCATCCTCTACATGTACACGCCGGTGCCGCTCGAGAGCGAGCTGTTCGCAACGGCAACCCGGCTCGGGTTCCGGTTTCCGGAGACCCTCGACGAGTGGGTCAGCGGCGACTGGAGCTCCTTCGCGCTGCGGCGCAATCCGGGCGATCTGTGGCTGCACGGGCGGCTGCGGCGCCGGGTGCGCAACTTCGAGCGGGTGCTCAACGCGTACTATCCGACCGTCACCGACAGCAACCTGAGCGGCGCCAAGCGTGCAGTCTTGCGGGGGCTCGGTGCCTGGCGCTACAAGCTACGCTTCTACGCGGCGCCGTACGAGCTGCGGGTATTCCAGCGCCTGTTCGGTTACCAGCGACCCGAGACCACCGGGTTCTGATGCGAATCGGTCTGATCACTCCCGGCTTCAGTGCGTCGGAACAGGACTGGTGCATCCCGGCGCTGCGAGACCTGGTGGTCGCCCTAAGCGCGCGTCTCGAGTTGACCGTGTTCGCGCTGCGGTACCCGCACGTTGATGCGCGCTACCGGGTGTTTGGCGTGCCGGTGCGATCGTTCGGGGGGGCCGACACCCGCGGCTGGCGGCGTGGCGGACTGCTGGCGCGGGCGGTGGCGTCGATTCGCACGATGCTGCGTGCCGGGCAGCTCGACGGTGTACACGCGCTGTGGGCGCACGAGCCCGGTTTGGTGGCGACGCTAGGGTGTGCCGGGACACGCCAGAGGTCTGTAGTGTCGCTCCTTGGAGGGGAGCTGGTGGCATTGCCGAACATCGACTACGGGGGGCAGTTGTCGCGGTTCAACCGGTGGGCGATCGGCTGGTCGTTGCGCCGTGCGGCC
The DNA here is from genome assembly GCA_022571615.1 of Acidobacteriota bacterium. GTDB lineage: Bacteria > Acidobacteriota > UBA890 > UBA890 > WLXD01 > JACZXM01. The sequence goes on from JACZXM010000360.1 coordinate 3,771, forward strand.
GCGGTCACCGTCGGTTCGGAGACCTTACGCCAGGTTG
>JACZXM010000361.1 GCA_022571615.1 Acidobacteriota bacterium
CATCCTTGTGGAGGTCGCTTTCTACGGCCAACGATTCGTCGGCCCACAGCTGCGCGCCATCGTGCAGATGGGCGATGAAGACGAGGGGCCGAGCATGGCCGAGGTCACGGCGATCAGCGAGCAGTTCTACGAGCGCATTCAGAGCGCCGAGGTGATGCTCTTCCCACCCGCCCTGGTCCTGGGCGAGGAGGAAGTGGCGGAGGCCGAGGCTGCCGAGGATGACGACTCCTCGCAGGGGTTCAACATCTTGCGCATCTTCCTGCCGGCGATGCTGTTCATGTCGATCCTGTTCGTGGCGCAGGGAATGAGCGACGACATTTGGCACGAGAGCCAGCAGGGAACGCTGCGGCGCCTGATCGTGACCCCGCGTCGGGTGGAGCAGATGCTCGCCGGCAAGCTGCTGGCCGGCGTGACGATCATGGGAATCGTGGCGATGGTCGCCATGCCGCTGGCCTGGTGGCTGGTCGGATTCGATCTGGTGCGACTGCCGATCGCGTTGCTCTGGTGCATCTACGCCGGCGGTGCGCTGCTGACCTACTTCGTGCTGATTCAATCACTCGCTACCAGTCAGCGGGGAGGTACCCTGCTGTCGACCCTCGTGCTGTTCCCGCTGATGATGATCGGCGGCTCTTTCTTCCCGTTTGCGGCGATGCCGGGCTGGATGGCCGACATCGGCCGCCTGACGCCCAACGGCCTGGCCCTCACACACCTCGAGCGAATTCTCTGGGGCGACCCAAGCCCGGGCGGCCTGCTGACGGCAGCGGCGGCGATCGGGGTCCCGGCGGTCGTCGCCTTCCTGATCTGCGGCATGCGCATGCGCAGCGAAACCCTGGTGGGATGATGAACGATTTCCTGCGAACCGCCGTGTTCATCGCCCGGCACGACCTGGGGCAGATGTTGCGCCAGCGTGAGACGCTGCTGTGGACCTTCGTGATGCCGATCATCTTCTTCTACTTCATCGGCACGGTGACCGGCGGCTTCGCTGCCGGTGGAGACCCCGACCGGCCGGACCGGATGGCGCTGCTGGCGGTCGGTGAGCCGGGATTCCTGGTGGACGAGCTGGTCGAACGTTTGGAGGCGCAGAACTACGCCGTCGACCGCGTCAAAAATGACGAGCAGCTGCAGCTGTACACCCGTAGGCTGACGGTGCCCGACCCGCCAGCAGGCTATGCCACTTTCACCGACGCGGTGCTCGCCGGCGAGCAGATGACGTTGCGCTTCGGCCGTAACGGCGAGGGCGCGGGAGTCCAGTTCGATCAGGTGCGGCTGGCGCGCGCCGTATACGGGCTGCTCGCCGACCTGGTCATCATCTCCGTGAATGCCGGGGAATCCATTGCCTCGGAGGGTGATGATGCCAAAGGGCCGAGCGCGCCGACGCGCGAGGATCTGCAACGCCTTCGGGAGGCCCCACGAGCGCTGACTCTCGCGGTCAGGACTGCGGGAGAACGGCTCGAGCCGCCGAGCGGTTACGAGCAGACCATTCCGGGCACCACCGTCATGTTCACCATGATGATCATGCTCACCGGCGGTTCGATCATGCTGGTCATCGAGCGCCAGCAGGGCTTACTGCGGCGCCTGGCGGCGACCCCGATTCCGCGCGGCGCCGTAGTCCTCGGCAAGCTGGCCGGCCGCATGGCGCTCGGAGTCGTGCAGATCGGGTTCGGGATGGCGGCCGGCACGGTGCTGTTCGGCATGGACTGGGGCCCCACGCTGCCGATGATCGCCCTGGTGCTGCTGGCCTGGGCGCTGTTTAACGCCACCCTTGGCCTGCTACTCGGCAACCTGGCTCGATCCGAGGCGCAGATGGCGGGTATGGGAATCGCGGGCACCCTGACCCTGGCGGCGCTGGGCGGGTGCTGGTGGCCCATCGAGATCACCCCGGAGTGGATGCAGTCGCTAGCGCTGGCATTGCCCACCGGCTGGGCGATGGACGCCATGCACAAGATGATCAGCTTCGGCTACGGGGCTTCCACCGCGGTGCCACACCTGCTGGCGCTACTGACGTCGTCGGCGATCCTAGGCTGGCTGTCAGCGCGCACATTCCGGTTCCAGTAGCATCTTTCTAGCATCGATCCGGCCGCGGAACTGCTCGAGCTCAAGCCGACCATCCTTGCCTCCCAGATCAAGAAGTTCGGGATCCAGAAGCCGCGGGGCGCTGGTGGCCACGGCTAGCGAATGGCGGCTAGTACTCCCTGGCGGTCTCAGCCTACGGCCAACGCGAGCAGCTTGAGAGTCGTCCTCCAGTTTCGCATGGTGCTCGTTGTTGCCAGCCTGGAATCGAAGTACGCGTTCGTGAGCTTCGTTCGCGCGACTCCGTTAGGAAGCCGGAGATAGATCTCACGGCCACACACCGCAAACTCATCGGGGGAGGAGCGGTTCGGGTCGAGCGATGCAATCCTCGTCGCGTCGGGCAGATCGGCCAGGAACGCCACGTGAAGCACACGCTCGTCTGTGCCGGGTTCCTGGAACGGGTTGGCGTTGACGATCTGGCTGAGCTCGTCGGCAGAGCGCGTCACGACGGGGATTTCGAAGCCGAAGTGCTCCGAGATGGACCTCGTGATGGCGGCGGGAATACGACGAGCCAGCGCAGGCGGTGCCTCGAAGACGACATTGCCGCTCTGGATGTACGTGCGGACATGCCGGCAACCGGTCTCGTCAAACAACCGGACGAGACTCTTCATCGGCAGCTTGTGTCGGCCACCAACGTTGATGCCGCGCAAGAGCGCGACGTGAACGTCGCACCCCGCGGGGCCAGCGGCTCCGCTAGCGGTCATCTCTCGCCACCCGCACGATCAATCCGATCTGCGCGCCGCACACGCCCCATCCCTAGCAGACGCTCCACGAGCCGAGCCGACAACGGGAAGTAGATCGCCTCCGCTACGACCCCCGCGCCCGCTTCTTGCCATGAGTATGCCGGGGCGATCGCCTGCCCTGCTTCGACGATCGCGTACATCAGCCACCAAGCGCCCGCATAGCCGAGCCAGCGCCCGCTCAGCACTTCACGCCCGAGGTGGAAGATTGCCACGAACCCAAAGGCTATCCCCAGTTTCATCACGACGACGCCGACGAGGAACGCCGCCCCGGATCCACTGCCTGGTGGCTCGAGTCCCGTCAGAATGGACAACGCTCCGTACGGGATCAATGGCGCGAGGAACATGATTGCGAACGTGCCGAGGAATGCCAGGATGAACTGCCGAGCACCCGGTGCCGGAGCATCGCTCATTCGATACGTCGTTTCTCGTGTGCGCGTAACGGCACGCGTCAGGCCGATGACCAGATCATCCCGGTATTGCGCCTTCCAAGACCTTGCGAGCCTGCTCGCTAGCATCTTGGAGCAACCGTCGGAAATACGCCTCGGGCCCAGGGTCGTCGGGATAATGAAGACTGGAGCCTTCAGCCAGGAGCATCCGAACCAGCGCGACATAGGCATCTTGACGCGTCTCGGCGTCGCCGGAATATCGAGAACCGTGTGCGGCCCAGCCGATAGGTGAGCTCTCGTGAACTGTGTCAAAGACATCTAGCGGCGCTCCCGCATCGATCAAGAGCCGAGCGTTGTCGGGCTGCCCGAACCAGGCGGCCTGGTGTAAGGGAGTTCCAGAATCGAGCCCCGGCGCTGCGATGTCGGCACCGGCGCTGATGAGCAGCTCCACGGGCCGGGGGTCGTTACGTCCGGCTGCATCTGCCAGCAGCCGGTCTTCCTCGGGGTTTCCCGTTCGAGCGGCACCGGGAAAAGTTGCGAGGAGCGCCCGGGCCTCATCCAGACGTCCTTCCATGGTGGCCACGGCAATCCGGTCCGGCTCAT
>JACZXM010000362.1 GCA_022571615.1 Acidobacteriota bacterium
TTTTGACGAGGGACCGATGCACGAGGGGAACGTCTTCTGGCCACAGGCGGTCGAGGCGAACAAGTTGTACCAGGCTCTCGGCGGCAAACAACAGAAGATGGCGCTAGTGCGCCGCGGTCTGCCGCGAGAACAGCTAGTCGGCTTCAAGGGCCAGCAGGGTCAGTTTCAAGGAATTCCGATTGCAGAGCTCTCGGCCGATCAAAAGGGACGCGTGCAGGAAGTGCTCCGCAAGCTAGTCGAACCCTACCGCCAAAGTGATCGCGACGAGGTGATTGCCTGCCTCAAAGGACAAGGCGGGATCGACGCCTGCCATCTGGCGTTCTACCAGGAGAACGACATCGGTAAAGACAGCGTGTGGGACAACTGGCGGTTGGAGGGCCCGTCGTTCGTGTGGCACTACCGGGGCGCTCCGCACGTGCACGTTTGGGCCAACGTGGCCGACGATTCTTCGGTAAAACTCAACGCGTGAGGAGAGGCGGTTTCACAACACAGAACATCAACCAATCCTGAGCCGTTGGCGCTAGCCTCGGATTTTTTACCATTCCACCCGACGCTAGCGCGTTCGGCTCAGGTTTTGAGTCCCCATTCGCCCCATCTCATGAGGTGATCACCTCGAACATCTGTGCGCGGATATGGTCGAGGCGTTCTTGGTCGAGGATCTTGTGACCCTCGCGATCAGTGACGTAGAACACGTCGACCACCTGGTCGAGAGACGTGCCGATCTTGGCGTGGTGGATCACGAGCGACAGATCGTGCAGCCTCTGGGCAAGCTGGTAGAGCAGGCCCGTGCGGTCAAACGTGAACACCTCGATCAATGTGCATTGGTCGGACGCACCGTTGTCGATCTGCACCTCGTTGGGCAATGCCGTCAGCTGGATCGACGCCTCGGCCTGCTCCTGTCCCCACTTCCTGCGGAACCGGGGCGGCTGGTCCGAATCGGCCCCAGCGACCAACGCGCGGCAGATCTTGTCCAGCCGATCCGGAGGCGTCTCTTCGGGATACAGCAGGTCGGTCGCCTCGTAGCGGAGCATCAGCAACTCGCCGGCCAGGATGTCGGTGTTGGCGGAGAGAATCTGCATTCCCTCGCTAGACAGTATGCCAGCCATATTAGAAAACATCCCCCGGCCCACGCCATGGCTCACGCCGGCCGTGAACTGAATCGTTTGGGTCTGGGATTGGTACACACACCAGGCGTCCACCCCCTTTTCCCCGAGTTGGCGAAAGCGCCGCAACGTCTCCACGATCTCGGCTGCGGCCGCAGCCGAGCGATGGTAGTTTACCGCCACCCGAAACCCGGCCCGAGCCAGCGTGGCGCTGATCTGGGCCCCGACGCGCACACCGCCGCCGGTCACCAACGCCACACGTGATTCCGCACACACCGACACCGGCAAGGCTCGCCTTTTAGCAGAAACGCCACCACGGGAGAGGCCCCGACGGGTACTTCTGTACCCGCTCGCGAGCTAGCGGTCAAACCGTTAGCCCTCTCACCTCGAGCAATCATGACCGGCACATGAACCGGTTGTTGGCGCGTTACGATGTGGACTTGTCGCCGCGGTTGGCATCACCGCGATAATCCCGGTAGCGTGACTCCATGTCCGAAATCATCATCTACACGAAGTCCTTCTGTGCATATTGCACCTGGGCCAAACAGCTTCTGGCCGCCAAGGGCGCCACCTGGACGGAGATCAAGGTCTCCAGTGACCCGGCTCAGATCGAACAGATGATCGAGAGATCGGGCGGCCGCTATACGGCACCCCAGATCTTTATCGGTGACGTCCATGTCGGCGGATACGATGAGCTCAGCGCGCTCGATGCTCGGGGCGAGCTCGATCCGCTGCTCGCCCGCGTGATGGGCAGTGGAACGGACGACGTCCCCGAGGCCAGCGCCGCGACGATCAAGGAGAAACAGGTGTCTGAGAACCATCGCAACGTGATCATCATCGGTTCTGGCTGCGCCGGCTTGACCGCGGCCATCTACACCGCGCGCTCGAATCTGGCGCCGCTGGTGGTGAGCGGGCGGGAGTTCGGTGGTCAGCTCTACACCACGACCGATGTGGAGAACTTCCCCGGATTCCCCGAGGGCGTCCAGGGGCCGGATTTGATCGACCGGATGAAGGCGCAGGCCGAACGATTCGGTGCCGAGCTGCTGATGGGCCATGCCTCCGAGCTCGGGCTGCAACAGCGCCCGTTCACGGTGACGTTGGAGAATGGCGACGAATACACCTGCGACGCGCTGATCATCGCCTCCGGCGCCTCACCGCGCGAGCTCGGCGTTCCCGGCGAGCGCGAGCTGCGCGGATATGGCGTCTCGACCTGTGCCACCTGCGACGCGGCGTTCTTCCGCGACCGCGAAGTGGCGATCGTCGGCGGCGGTGACTCGGCGATGGAGGAAGCTCTCTTTCTCACCCGGTTTGCCAGCAAGGTCACGCTGCTGCACCGGCGCGAAGAGTTTCGTGCCAGTCCGATCATGGCCGAGCGCACGCTCGCCAACGACAAGATCGAGGTACTGTGGAACACGGAGGTCCGCGAGTTTCTCGGCAGCTCCGAGACCGGGCTCACTGGGGTGCGCCTGATCGATAACAAGACCGGTGCCGAGAGCGATCTACCGGTTGCAGGTTGCTTCATCGCCATCGGCCACATTCCCAACAGCGACCTGCTGACGGGCGGGATGGTGGAACTGGATGATCTCGGCTACGTCGCTGACGGCCAGCGGTCCCTGCCGCAAACTCCGATCGACGGCCTATTCGTTGCCGGCGATGTGCACGACCATCACTACCGGCAGGCAGTCACCGCCGCGGGCTACGGCTGCCGTGCCGCGCTCGACGCCGAGAAATGGCTCACTCATCGCCTGATGGGCACGTAGCAGCCGGTGCAGAAGTGGCGTGGGACACCCAACGTCCGATTTACAGGCCGGCCAGACCCGTGAGGAAGGGGTTGTGCTCCCTCTCCTGCCCCACCGTGGTCTCCGGTCCATGCCCGGTCAGTACCCGCACGTCATCTCCCAGAGGCAGCAAGACGCGACGAATCGAGTCCATCAGCGTCACATGCGAGCCGCCCGGCAGATCGGTGCGCCCGATCGATCCGGCAAACAGCACGTCACCCGAGATCACCAGACGGCGGTCGGCGAACCAGAAGGCGACGTGTCCGGGGCTATGGCCCGGTACGTGCAGAACCTGGGCCTGCAAGTCGCCAATGTGGATCCCCTGCCCCTTGACCAGCTCGTGCTCAGGAGCCGGCGGCTTCCGGGCATCAAGCCCGAACATCTGAGCCTGCTGTTCCAGCGCCTCGTACAGCGGCAGATCGTCCGCGTGCAACGCCACCGGTGCCGCGGTGGCCTCGACTGCTTCCGCGACCCCGCTGATGTGGTCGATGTGCGCGTGAGTGAGCAGAATCTGCTCCACCTGGAGCTCCTCGGCCGTGGCCCGCGCGAGCAGCTCGGGGACACGGCCGCCCGGATCGATGAGTGCCGCACGACCGGTGCGGCGGCAGCCGATGAGCCAGGAGTTCTCGGCGAACGGTTCGACAACCTCGAAGTGTATGAACATCGCGAACGATCCTAACCCAGCCTGTGTTGGCTGTTGCGCGCCTAGCAGCCCGTGGTAGAAGTGGCGTGGGCCGCGTTGCGGCGACAAGGGCCCAGATGCAAGGCGCCCTCGACGAGGCGATGCTGGGACATCGGAGAGGAGAGGCAACGCCGCAGATGGGCCCTTGTCGACGCAACCCGAAGGGCGCCGGGTACTTGCGGGCTGATGCTGCGTTGGGCCTCCTCTCCGATGTCCCAGCGACTACCGGCCCTCATGCG
>JACZXM010000363.1 GCA_022571615.1 Acidobacteriota bacterium
CCTCGGTCACTACGGCACCAACCCCGTCGAGATCCTTCGCCTCCAGGGCGGCAGCGTAGCTCTGTACGGCAGCCGCGACCTCATCCTGGTTGCTCGCTCCGCCTTCGCTGGCATCGGCTACCGGCATCAGGACCAGCAGTACGACGAGGGCGACCGGGGCTGCGGCGCGGCGTCCGTGAAGTAGGGGGAATCGTGTCCTCATGGGGCTGTCCTCCAGATCAACTCGGATGGATGGGGTCGATTGTACTGGAGTTCCCGCCGTGTGCCGCCAGAGGTCTAGCAGCCCGTGGCTGCTAGCGTAGACCGTCTGCGGGTCCTTTCTTCTCAGAACCAGATACGGAAGCCTCCGAGCACGGCCAACTCCACGACGCGGTTGCCCTCGCTCCTGGCGAGATCGGCCGTCCGGCCGACACGCTGGAACCAGCTGACCCCGACGTAGGGTGCGAACTCGCGGCGGAGCTCGTAACGAAGTCGCAGTTCGACGGAGATGTCGTTCAGCCCGCTTCCGACGCCCCACTCCTTCACGGTCTGGGCAGCGAGATTGATCTCGACCCACGGCTGCAGGATCAAGCGCTGGGTGAGGAGCATGTCATACGAGGCGTTCACGCGGGCCGATACATCCCCGTCTTGGCTGATGAACAAGGCCGGCTCCAGCTCGAACCAGTAGGGCGCCAGCCCCTGGAGTCCGAGCACAAGATGCGCGCGCGCGAGGCCGGGTCCGGGTCCGAGCTTTCGGTCGTAGCGCACACCGGCTTGGAAGTCCCAGTACGGTGCGATCAGCCGGCTGTAGAGTCCCTGCACCTCGATGTCGCCGTCTCCTCCGCGGGTGGCCCGTTCGCCCTCCAACTTCAGCCAGATCCGGTTGTAGTCGCCGCCCCACCAGCCCTCGACGTCCCAAACCACAGGTTGCGCCCCGCTCACCGAGGCGAACTCGAGCTGATCGAAGAGCAGGAACCAGAAGGTCCTGTTGTCGTGGATGGGACTCGGCCAGTCGCTCTTCTGGGCGAGCGCTTGTGTCGGCGTCAGGAGTACGGCGAAGGTGACGAGAGCGCCCACGCACCAGTTGCGAAACGTCGGCATGCGACTCATGGCGTCGCCTCGTCACGGAGCATCCCACGATGCCCGGACTTTGCCTGCCCATCATCGAGGACGTGATCCCCGACGTCGACAACCCGGAACATGCCGGCCTCCATGTGGTAGAGGATGTGGCAGTGGAAGGCCCACTGCCCCGGCGCATCCACCTCCACCTCGACGAACATGCGCTCCCCGGGTTTGAGGTTCACTGTGTGCTTTCGCGGGTTGTGGGCCCCGTTGCCGTTGTCGAGGTGCATCCACATCCCGTGCAAGTGCAGCGGGTGCTCCATCATCGTGTCGTTGACGAAGTTGATGCGGAGCCTCTCGCCGTTGACGAACGGGATCGGCCCGTCCACCTGCGAGAACTTCTTGCCGTCGAAGGACCACATGTAACGCTCCATGTTGCCCGTCGCGTGCAGCTCGATCTCACGGTCGGGCGGCCGGTGCTCGTAGAGCGGTTCCAGCGCCCGCAGGTCGCTGTACAGCAGCACCCGCCAGCCGTCGGCGCCGAGCCCATTGCCGGGCTCGTGCAGGCGACTCGTGGGCATCATCGCGACCATCGCATTGCCCGGGCCATGGGTGTCCGGACCGTGCATCGTAAGCGCATCGGCGCCCGTCGCCGCCATGTCGTGCATGCCGGGCATCTGGTGACCTTGATCGCCGGTCTGCATCGCGGGCATGGGATCGTCGCCTCCGTGCTGCCGATGAGCGTCGCCGCCGCTCCCTTCGCCTTCGGCGCTCATGTCCATACCGCCCATGTCCATTTCACCCATACCCATGTCCGCCATCGTTCGCAGCGGCCGCTCGCGGCGCTCGGGTATCTCGGCCGACATGCCCAGGCGTGGGGCGAGGGATCCTCGCGCATAGCCGCTGCGATCCATCGACTCGGCGAAGATCGTGTAGGCGCGGTCCTCGGTCGGCTGCACGATCACGTCATAGGTCTCGGCGATCGCCACGCGGATCTCGTCGACGGTGATCGGCTCGACGTTCTGGCCGTCGACCTGGACCACCGTCATCCGTAGCCCGGCAATTCGGACGTCGAAGAAGCTGCTGGCTCCGGCGTTGATCAGCCGCAGCCGTACCCGCTCACCGGGCAGGAAAAGAGCGGTCCAGTTGTCCTCGGGCGCGAGCCCGTTCATGAGGTAGCGGTATGTCGCGCCGGTCACGTCCGAGATGTCCGTCGCGTCCATGCGCATCCGCCCCCACATCAGCCGGTTGGCAAGAGCATCGCCGAGGCCGCCCATGCGCTTTGCTTCGCGGAACAATCCCGGGAAGGTGCTGCGCTGGAAGTTGTAGTAGTTGGACACTTTCTTGAGCTTTGCGAGGACCTTGTAGGGATTCTCGAACGTCCAGTCGGAGAGCACGATCGCGTGGTCGCGGTCGTACTCGAAAGGATCGGGCTCGGCGGGGTCGATGATCATTGGCCCGTAGTGACCGAGTTGCTCCTGCAGCCCGGTGTGGCTGTGGTACCAGTAGGTTCCGCTCTGGCGGACCGGGTATCGGTACACGAACGTCTCGCCCGCCGGGATCCCCTCGAAGCTGACACCGGGGACGCCGTCCATCCCTGGCGGCAGGAGGATTCCGTGCCAGTGAATGGACGTCGGCTCGTCCATCTCGTTGGTGACCCGCAGGGTCGCGGTGCCGCCCTCGCGCAGGCGAACCAAGGGGCCCGGCACAGAGCCGTTGATCGTCATCGCCTCGCCGGTTACGCCGCCGAACACGAGACGCTGTTTCCGGATGCGCAGGTCCATCTGCGTGTCCAGGTCAGCGCCTCCATGGGAAGAGACGCCACCCGTTGACGCACGTGCCCACAGCGGCAAGAGCCCGGAAGCTGTCAGGGCCAGCGCACTGGATCCCATGCGCTCGAGGAAGCGCCGTCGGGTCAGTTTGTCGAATACGTCAATCATCGCCATCTTTCCGTTCTGGCCCGATCGGTTTCCACGAGCCGCTCCCGGATTCGCCGCTCCGGCAGCAGAGACGAGATAACGCTGTCGTACGAGCCGGTCAGCGCCGGGAAGCGGAGGGTGGGGACGAAGCGGCTCACTCTTCCAGTGCCTGAACCCGAAGGTCGTCGATGCGGACGAGGCCGGCTCCCTCAATGAGCAATCCCGACCTGCCCGGTGGGCCCATCGGGGCATGCCCGTGGACGATCATGTTGCCGTCGAGGTAGCCACGGAGGTGCGTCCCGGCGCCCACCACCTCGAACAGGTGCCAGCCGGAAGCATCCAGAGCCGCCTCCTCTCCGAGGACCGAGACCTCGTCGCCGCGGCGACGACCCAGGAACAGGCGGTCGGGCTCGACAACCAGGGAGTCGTAGGTGTCGGCCCCTGCCACGTGGTGCAAGAGAGCGAACGTCCCGTCGAACTCGTCGAGATTGACCCTCACTCCGACCCGGGAGTCCGCCAACTCCTCCCCGAAAGCCACCAGGACCGGCTCGTTGGCGTTCATCTCGAGCACCAGGGCGGATTGACGGTTCTCCATCGAGGCGCTCGGCAGGGTGCCCACGAGGGGGGTCAGGTACTGTGCCAGAACGGTTTCGGATCCCGGCACGAATCGCCATCGCAAAGCGCCGTGTTCACCGGCTCGGGGGCCGATCTCGGCGGGGTCGAATGCCGGGGGCGGGTCGAACACTCCCTGCGGTGCTTGGCGCACCGGTCGGACGCCGACGCCGAGACCGTAGACCAGCTGGCCGCCGTGGTCGGCAGCGAGGCGGCCCTTCGGTCCCTG